>DASRGK010000042.1:0-39000 GCA_035651055.1 Bauldia sp. | reverse complement strand
AGCGCAATATGGCGCGCTGCGCGGAAGGCACGGCGGTCGCTTACTGCGCGGCGGTGAAGTAGGCACACCTGGGTTGGAATGGCCGGCGGCAATGACGCGCCGGCCATTTCCGTCCGGCGAATCCGGAAACCTATGGACGAGAAGGGCATCGCCTATTTCGACACGACGATCGGCCGCTGCGGCATCGCGTGGGGGCCGGGCGGTATCGTCGGGATTCAGTTGCCCGCGGTCGATGACGAGCAGATGCGCGTCCGCATGGCCCAGCGCTTTGCCGGCCTGCCGGAAGCCGATTGGCCGGTGAAGGTCGGCCGCGCCGCAGCCGCCATCACCGCACTTCTTGCCGGCCAGCCGAGCGACCTCTGGCCGATCGTCCTCGACATGGACGGCATTCCGTATTTCGAGCGGCGGGTTTACACGATCGCCCGCACGATTCCGCGCGGCCGGACATCGACCTATGGCGCGATCGCCGCCGAGATCGGTGACGCCAGCCTCGCCCGCTCGGTCGGAAACGCGCTCGGCCGCAATCCGTTCGCGATCGTCGTTCCCTGCCACCGGGTGCTCGGCAGCGGCGGTAAGCCGGGCGGTTTCTCGGCAAGCGGCGGCGTGATCACCAAACTCCGCCTCCTCAATATCGAGCGCGCCCGGACGAGCGAGGTTCCGATGCTCTTCGACGAACTGCCGCTCGCGACCGCGCCGCGGCGGGCGCGCGGCTGATTCAGGCCGATCGCTTCCTGGGGATCGGAAAGGCAAGCCGGACGCGCAGGCCGGTTGCGGCAAAGTCGAATTCCGCGGTTCCGTCGAGATCGGCAAGGCTGCGTTCGATCAGCTTCGAACCGAAGCCGCTGCGGGAGGGCGCCGTCACCGGCGGCCCGCCACGCTCCGCCCAGTCGATCCGGAGCCGGCCGGTTCCGTCCACGCTCCAGCGGACCGAAAGCCGCCCCTCGCTCTGCGACAGCGAGCCGTACTTGGCGGCGTTGGTCGCGAGTTCGTGCGCGACCATGCCGACGGCGAGGGTCGTTTCCGCATCGAGGTCGACCGCCGGTCCGGCGAGATCGATGCGGCCATCGCCGAGCCCGTAGGGCCGCAACTCCGCCTCGATCAGTGAACGCAAGGGGGCGCCGGACCAGCTGGTCGTATTGAGGAGGTCGTGCGTGCTCGACAAGGCGAGGAGCCGCGCTTGGATGCGCTCGGAGGCGAGCGCCGGCTCCGGCGCGGTCCGCAATGTCTGGGCGACGATCGCCTGGATCGTGGCGAATATGTTCTTTACCCGATGGTTGAGTTCGCCGAGGAGCAGCCGCTGACGCTCCTCGGCAAGCTTGCGGTCGGTGATGTCGATCATCACGCCAATCGCGCGAACCGGCTTCCGCTGCGCGTCGAAGAAGATCTGGCCCTGGAAGCCCGCCCAGCGAACCTCGTCGCTCCCCATCCGGCGATGCGGATATTCAAGGTCGATGCGTCCGTCGCTGGCCATTGCAGCGTTCCACGCGGCAATGACGCGCCGGTTGTCCTCAGGCTCGACCAGCGGTCGGATGATCGCCGGGTCGTTCGGGCCCTCCGCCGGCAGGCCCCACATGGCGCGGAATTCCTGCGACCAGCGATGGACACGCGCCACCATGTCGTAGTCCCAGGTCCCCAGCCGGTTCGCTTCGATGGCGAGGCGATGCCGCTCCTCGCTGATGCGAAGCTCCTCGGTGATCATCCGGCGCTCATGCACGTCGCGGAGCGTGCCGATGCCGCGGACAGGGAGCCGGTCGCCGTCGAAATAGATGCGCCCGGTCGTAACCACCCAGCGCACGGCGCCGTCATTCTGGCGGACGATGCGGAACTCGGCATCGTAGGCGCCGGCCTCGGGCGAAGAATACGCGCGACGATAGAGTTCGTTGACCCAGTCGCGATCCTCCGGGTGGATCAGCGCCGAAAACAAATCGACGCTCGGCACCGCATCCGCGGGAACCCCGATGATCTTCTTGAATTCAGGAGACCAGCGGCGGGCGCCGGTTCGGCTGTCGACGTCCCATATGCCGATACCGGTCTCGGCTATGGCGAGACGGAGCCGCTCCTCGCTCTGGCGAAGGTCCTCGATTTCCGCATCTGTCGGCCTGATCGAATCCACGCGCGCGCCGCAAGCAGCCACCGAATTGATGGAACTAACAAGAAACCAGCCAGCCCCGCGCCCGGGCCCACGATAATGCGCTTGCGGCGCCGATGCAAAGGAAGGAACGCAGGGCCGCTCCGGTCCCAGACGATCGGCGGAGCGCGGTCTTCGCTAGTCCGCCATCGCGGCGGCAGCAGGCGGCCGGCTGCCCGGACCGGCCTGCATCGGCTTGTGGCGGAGGAAGAGGAGAAGCGGCGCCGCGCACAGCGTGATGATGAACATCAGCTTGAAATCGTCGATGTAGGAAATCATCGCCGACTGCCCGTTGATCATCCCGTTGATGATCGCCGCCGTCGAGGCGCCTGCGGGACCGTAGAACGACAGCGGGTCGATCCCTGCGGATGTCAGGTTCTCGTTGAAGGGCGTGACGTGTGCGGCGAGGCTGGCGTGGTTGGTCTGAATGTTCTGCGTCAGGATCGCCGCCATGATCGAGACGCCGATGCTGGAGCCGAGGTTGCGGACGAGGTTGAAGAGGCTCGTCGCATCGGTGCGCAAGCGCGGGTCGAGGGTCTGGAAGGCGACCGTCGACAGCGGGATGAAGACGAAGCCGAGCCCGAACCCCTGAATGACGCCCGAGACAATGATCGGCCAGTCGTCCATTTCCGCCGAAAAGAACGTCATCTGGTAGAGCGAGTAGGCGGTGAGGGCGAGGCCGAGGCCGACCAGCACGCGCGGGTCGATCAGCCGGACCAGCCGGCCTACGGCCAGCATCGAGATCATCGTGCCGACGCCGCGCGGCGCCAGCACCAGCCCGACCGTGATGACCGGATAGCCGAAGATGTTGGTGAGCATCGGCGGCAAGAGCGCCATCGTCGCGAGCAGAATGATGCCGATGACGAATATGAAGATCAGCCCCGCCGAGAAATTGCGGTCCATGAACAGCCGCTTGTCGAGGAACGGCTCGTGGTGGGTCCAGGTATGGACGACGAAGACCCACAGGCCGGCAATTGCCAGGCCCGCCTCGATCAGGATTTCCCCCGACTGAAACCAGTCACGTTCGGCGCCGCGGTCGAGCATGAACTGCAGTGCGCCGACCGCCAGCGACAGCATGGCGAAACCGAAGAAATCGAACTTGCGGAACCGGCGCACCGTGTCCGGCATGAAGAAGTAGATGCCGGCCATGGCGAGAACGCCGATCGGGATGTTGATGTAAAATACCCAGCGCCAGTTGAAATCCTCGGTCAGCCACGCGCCGATGGTCGGGCCGACGATCGGCGCGACCATGATTCCGGCGCCCCAGATGGCCATCGCCTGGCCCTGACGTTCGCGCGGATTGATGTCGATGATGACCGACTGCGACAGCGGCGCAAGCGCCGCCCCGAAGGCGCCCTGCATGATGCGGAACAGCACCATTTCCTCGAGGTTGAAGGCTGTGCCGCAAAGTGCCGAGGAACCGACGAAGCCGGCGACACAGATGAGGAACAGGTTCTTCCGCCCGATATTGTCGGAGAGCCAGCCGGTGATCGGCGTCGCGATCGCTGCGGCGACGATGTAGGAGGTGAGTACCCAGGTGATCGTGTCCTGGGCCGCGCCGAGGCTCGCCTGCATGTGCGGCAGCGCGACGTTGGCGATGGTCATGTCGAGAATCTGCATGATCATCGCCGCCATCACCGAAACGGTGATCAGACCGCGGTGCTTGACCGGGACGAAACCGCCGGCCGCGGCAGGAGCACCGCTCATTTCGCGGGCGCACTCTCGGTATCGACCTCGACCCAGGCGCTGAGGCCGGTACGAAGCGGGACACCGTCGGTTGCCTCGGTGAAGCGAATGCGCACCGGCACGCGCTGGACGACCTTGATCCAGTTGCCGGTGGCGTTCTGCGCCGGGAGGACGGAGAATTCCGCGCCGGTGCCGGCGCCGATGCTGGCAACCTCGCCGGCGAAGGTGTGGCCCGGATAGGCGTCGATCGACACGGTCGCCTTTTCGCCGACGGTCATTTTGCCGAGGTCGGTTTCCTTGAAATTGGCCTCGACCCAGCTCTGCTGCGTCTCGACCAGGGACAACACGGCGGTCGCGGCGTTGACGTACTGGCCGACGAGAAGGCGGTCGGCCTGCGCGATGACACCGGCTGCCGGGGCATGGACCTCGGTGTTCTTCAGGTCGAGCGCGGCCTGGTCGCGCCGTGCCAGCGCGGCAAGCACGGCCGGGTGCCGGTCGGTCGCGATGTTCGGATCGCCGCCCATCACGGCGCGCGCCGCGATCACGTTCTGGCTCGCCTGGCTCAGGGTCTGCTGGGCCGAGAGGAGGTCGTTCTCGGCCTGGTCGAAGGCGGCCTGCGAGGACACGCCCTTGGCAAGAAGACCCTGCTGCCGTTCGAAGGCCTTGCGGCGGAAGTCGGCGTTCTCCGATGCGGCCTTCTCCGCGGCCAGGGCCTGCTCGTAGGTCGCGCGGAAGCCTTCGACCTGCAGGCGGGCCGAGGCGAGCGCGGCCTCGGCGCCGGCGAGTGCGATTCGATAGGGCTCCGGGTCGATGCGGAAGAGGAGGTCACCGGCGGCAACCCGGTCATTCTCGTGGACGGGCGCTTCAATGATCCGGCCGGCCACGTCCGAGCTGATCGTCACGCGATCCTGTTGGACATAGGCGTTGTCGGTCGAGGCGTAACGCCCGCCGGAAAGCCAGAGGTAGATGCCGACCGCGAGCAGCGCCAGCGGCACCGCGGCCATGATGATGAAGCGGCGGCTGCTCGGCTTCTTGACGACATCCGGCGTGGCTGCCTGACGCGGCGGCGCCGCTTCCGGCGGCTTCATCTCGACGACCTTGGGCTGGGCGCCATCGGCACTCATGATATCTGCCTCTTCTTGGGCGGAAGGGTTTGAAGTTCGGCATCCGGCATCGTCGCCGTCTCCGGCTTGCCGGAAAGGTTGGCGCGCACGCGGGTGAGGATGGCCACGACTTCCTCGACCTCGCGGTTGCTGACACCGGCGAGCGCCGTGTTGATGCACTCGGTCGCGACCTCGCGGAAACTGGAGACGAGCGGTCGCGCGGCATCCTTGAGGAACAGCCGGTGCGCGCGCCGGTCATTCGGGTCGGGACGCCGCTCGATGAGGCCGGCGGTTTCCATGCGGTCGACCAGTCGGCTGAGGGTGATGGGCTCGAGGTCCATCTCCTCGGCGATCCCGGCCTGCTTCGGGGCCTCCTCGTTGCGGAACTCGGCGCGTGCAATTGCGGAAAGCACGCGCCACTGCGCACTGGTCAGGCCGATCGACTGAGCCTTCTGGTCGATGCGGCGGCGGAGCAGCCGCGCGACGTCGTGGACAAGCAGGCCGAGGCCTTTGGCGGGGGGCATTGTTTGCATGACGGCCCATATAATAAGCAGACTTATAATGGGCAAGCTTGCAAAAATGTCGCAGGAAGAGGCTTGGTAAACGCATTGCTCCGCCGACCGGCTCTGGCTCGCGGACGGGGCAGGCCGGTGCTAGTCTCGCCTGAGCCCGCAGGTACGCATGTCCAATGCCGCCCAGCCGCGCGAAGCCGCGGCCGTCCATCGCCTCCGCAATGCGCCGGCCGAGCATCCGGACAATCCCGGCGTGCCGCTCGACCTCGACGCGGTCGCCGGCGTCCGCGTCAACCTTTCGGCGGTCGAGCGCCGCGCCGCAACGATTCCGACGCGCCGCACCGTCAAGAAGCAATGGCAGGCGGCGTGGCTCGTCCGCGCGGTGCAGTGCATCGACCTGACCACGCTGAACAGCGACGACACCGAAGGCCGCGTTCGCCGGCTCTGCGCCAAGGCGGAGCGCCCGATCCGGCCCGACATTCTCGATGCGCTCGGTCTCGGTGGCCGGACGATCACGGTCGGGGCGGTCTGCGTCTATCACCGCTTCGTCGCTACGGCGAAGAAGGCGCTGGAAGGCTCCGGCATCCCGGTTGCCGCGGTCTCGACCGCTTTCCCGGCCGGACTGTCGCCCTTCGCCACCCGCATCGCCGAGGTGAAAGCCTCGGTCGCGGACGGCGCCGACGAAATCGACGTCGTCATCACCCGCGAGCACGTGCTCACCGGCAACTGGCGGGCGCTCTACGACGAGGTCGCGGCCTTCAAGGAAGCCTGCGGCCGCGCCCACATGAAGACGATCCTCGGCACCGGCGACCTGAAGACGCTCCGCAATATCGGCCGCGCCTCCCTGGTGGCGATGATGGCGGGATCGGATTTCATCAAGACATCGACCGGCAAGGAGGGCGTCAACGCGACCATCCCCGTTTCACTGGTCATGGTCCGCGCCATCCGCGCCTACCGCGAGGCGACCGGGCATATCGTCGGCTTCAAGCCGGCGGGCGGCATCGCCACCGCCAAGGACGTGATGACCTTCGAGTTCCTGATGAAGGAAGAGCTGGGCAACGAGTGGCTGCAGCCGGGACTCTTCCGCGTCGGCGCGTCATCGCTTCTCTCCGATATCGAGCGCCAGCTCGAATATTTCGTCACCGGCCGGTACGCGTCGTTCGACCACCACGCGATGGCGTGAGCGGCCTGCTCAGATCAGGCGCGTGATCGTCTTCTTCCGCCAGACGAACCAGTAGTAGGCGGACTGCATCAGAAGCATCGCCGAGAAGGCCACCGGATAGGCGATCCAGATGCCGTCGATACCGAGGGTGGTCTTGCTGAGGAAATAGGCGACCGGCACCTCGATGCCGAGCACCGCCAGCACCGACAGCGTCGTCGGGATGAGAACGGTGCCGCTCGCCCGCATGATGCCGGAGACGACGCCCGCGGCGCCGAAGACGACGTAGCTCCACAACGTGATCTGGAGGAGGCGGTGCGCGAGCTCCATCACCGCCGGATCGGTGATGAAGAACCCGATCAGCGAGCGCGAGAAGAGGTAGGCGAGGAGGACGAGCGCGCCGGTGATGACGATGTTGAGCAGGATGCCGGTGCGGGTGATCTTGCCGAGCCCCGCCGCATTGCCGCGGCCGATCGCCTGTGCTCCGAAGATCGACGCGGTGATCGCGATCGAGATTGCCGGGAACTGGACGTAGCTCACCACCTGGTTGACCGCGCCGTAGGCGGCGGTGGCGTTTGAACCAAAGGCGTTGACGAAGGAAAGCACCGCCACCTCGGCCAGAGCCAGGAGGACGACCTGGATGCCCGTCGGGACTCCGATGCGCAGGACGGTAAGAAGAAGCCGCGGCTCGATCTTGAGGTGGCGGAAGAGAGCGGCATCCGGCGCAAGCGGATGGCCGCGGCGACGCATGTAGAACCAGAGCCCGGTGAAGGTGACGGTGAAAGAGACCAGCGCCGCCCAGGCGGCGCTGGCAACGCCGAGCGAGGGCCCCAGCCAGCCGCGGATGAAGACCGGCGTGACGGCGAGGCCGATGGCGTTGATGCTGACGAACGCATAGAGCGCCGTCACGGTGTCGCCGACGCCACGCATCATCGAGGTCATCACGATGAGGACGAAGAACAGCGGCATCGCCAGCATCATGATGCGGGCATAGCCGACCGCGTCGCTGAAGACGTTGTCCGGCGTGCCGACGGCGCGAAGCAGAGGTTCGGTGAAGACCGCGCCGAGAATGGCGATGACGACGCTCGCGGCGACGGTGGTCGTCAGCGTGGTGCCGGCGACCGCCTTCACCCGCTCCGGCTCGCGCGCGCCGAAGGCCTGGCCGATCAGCACCGAGGCACCCGCGCCGAGCCCGATCACGAACGAGATCAGGAAGAAGAAGATCGGGAAGAACGACGAAACCGCGGCGAGCGCGTTCACCCCGATCATCTGGCCGATATAGACGCTGTTCACCGTGCCGGAGAGGCCCTGCAGGACATTGGCGAGGATCAGCGGCCCGAGAAAGATAAGGTACGACTGCCACAGCGGGCGCGTCGGAGCCGTAGTCGGTCTGGCGGGAGCGTTCATCGGAGCACCGGCGGAGGGCGCCTTATAGGCCGGCAGGGCCCGCGCGTCGAACGCGGTACTTCGCGGCATTGACAGGGTGGGGGCGGGGCAGGTGGGGGTATCTCCCCCGGTCAAACGGAGTCAATATCCAGCGTTCGCGGACAGCCTCGCAGGTACTCGAATGTCCATCGCCGAAATCCTCGACCATCTCGAATATGGGCCGGCCCCCGAGGGCGACAAGGAAGCCCGCGCGTGGCTGAAAAAGCACGAGCAGGGCACGGAACTGTTCATCGATGGCGGCTGGCGGAAGCCGGAGACCGGCGTCTGGTTCGAGTCGCACGATCCGGCGACCGGAGACCTATTGGCGAAGGTGGCGCAGGCCGGCCCCGCCGACATTGACGCGGCGGTGCGGGCGGCATCGCGGGCCCAGCCGAAATGGGCGGCGCTACCCGGCCATGAGCGTGCCCGCTACCTCTATGCCATCGCGCGGCTGATCCAGCGCCACAGCCGCCTGTTCGCGGTGCTCGAATCGCTCGACAATGGCAAGCCGATACGCGAGACGCGCGACATCGATATCCCGCTGGTTGCCCGCCACTTCTATCATCACGCCGGCTGGGCGCAGCTGATGGAAACGGAGCTTGCCGACCGCATGCCGGTCGGCGTCTGCGGCCAGATCATCCCGTGGAATTTCCCGCTCCTGATGCTGGCGTGGAAGATCGCGCCGGCGATTGCGCTGGGCAACGCGGTGATCCTCAAGCCGGCGGAATTCACGCCGCTCACCGCTCTCCTTTTCGCCGAGATCGTCGCAATGGCCGGCCTGCCGAAGGGCGTGGTCAATATCGTCACCGGCGACGGCACGACCGGCGAGCTGATCGTAAAGCATCCCGACATCGACAAGATCGCCTTCACCGGCTCCACCGAGGTCGGGCGTAAGATCCGCGAGGCGACAGCCGGCTCGGGCAAGTCGCTGACGCTGGAACTCGGCGGCAAGTCGCCGTTCATCGTCTTCGATGACGCCGATCTCGACAGCGCCGTCGAAGGCGTCGTCGACGCGATCTGGTTCAACCAGGGCCAGGTCTGCTGCGCCGGCTCGCGGCTCCTCGTCCAGGAAGGCGTGGCGCCGGCTTTCCTCGACAAGCTGAAGGCCCGGCTCGAGACGCTCCGCGTCGGCCCGCCGCTCGACAAGGCGATCGATGTGGGCGCCATCGTTGCGCCGGTCCAGCTCGAGCGCATCCGCTCGCTCGTCGCGAAGGGAGTGGCGGAAGGCGCCGAGATGTTCCAGTCGCGTGGCGAACTGCCGAAACGGGGCAACTTCTTCCCGCCGACGCTCCTCACCAACGTTCAGCCGGCGTCCACCTGCGCCCGCGTCGAGATTTTCGGGCCGGTACTGGTGTCGATGACTTTCCGCACGCCCGACGAGGCCGTGGCGCTTGCCAACAACACCGAATACGGCCTTGCCGCTTCGGTCTGGTCGGAGTCCATCAACCTCGCTCTCGACATCGCGCCAAAGCTGAAATGCGGCGTGGTCTGGGTGAACTCGACCAATCTCTTCGACGCCAGCGCCGGGTTCGGCGGCTACAAGGAGTCGGGCTACGGCCGGGAAGGCGGCCGCGAAGGGCTGTCAGCCTATACCAAGCCGCGCTGGCTGAAATCGGCGAAGTCGCTCGTCCAGAAGCCGCCGGTGAAGCCCGAACTCGGCCTGGAACTCCTCGGCGGGTCGATCGACCGAACCGCCAAAATGTATATCGGCGGCAAGCAGGCGCGGCCGGACGGCGGCTATTCCCGGCCAATCGCCGCACCCTCCGGCGCGCTCGCCGGCGAAGTCGGCGAGGGCAACCGCAAGGATATCCGCAACGCCGTCGAGGCGGCCCGCAAGGCGACCGGCTGGGCCGCCGCCAGCGAGCACAACCGCGCCCAGGTGCTCTACTACATCGCCGAAAATCTCGCGGCGCGTGCGGCCGAGTTCGCCGACCGCCTCCGCATCCTCCGCGGCGTGAAGAGCGCCAAGACCAGGCTCGAGGTCGACGCGGCGATCGAGCGGCTCTTTGCCTTTGCCGCATGGACCGACAAATACGAGGGCGCCGTCCATCGCCCGCCCTTCCGCGGCCTGTCGCTCGCCATGAACGAACCGGTCGGCGTGATCGGCATCGTCTGCCCGGAGGAGCCGGGCCTGCTCGCCTTCGTCACGCTGATGGCCGGTGCGATCGCAGAGGGCAATACGGTGGTGATGCTGCCTTCGGAAGCGCAGGCGCTGATCGCGACCGACTTCTACCAGGTGCTTGACACGTCCGACCTACCGGCGGGCGTGGTCAACATCGTCACCGGCGACAAGCGATCGCTCGGCCTCGAATTGGCGAAACACGATGCGGTCGATGCGATCTGGTACTTCGGCGATGCCGAGGGGGCCGCACCGATCGAGCAGGCCTCGGCCGGCAACCTCAAGCAGACCTGGGTCGAAACCGTCGCGCGCGACTGGGGCGATGCGGCGGTGAGCGGCGGACAGGAAATACTCGCCCGCGCGACGCAGGTGAAGAACATCTGGATTCCATACGGTGAGTAGGCTCGGCGGGGCCTAAACGGGCAGGGGGCTGACGTGAACTGGCTGATCCTCGTTTTCGCGGCGGCGGCGCTCGCCGGCGCCGGCGCCTGCATCTGGTGGCGGTCGCGGATCGGCAAGGAGCTGGCCCTGATGCGCCAGACCGACACCAGCAATGCGCGCGACATTGCCGGCAAAGCGCCGGGCACGCTTGTCGAACTGAAGGGAGTGTTCCGCGCCGACCAGCTTCTCAAGTCCGAGTTTGCCGGCCGGGACTGCGTCTACTACCGCGCGCTGGTCGAGCGGCAGGTCGAGTACTACACGCGCGACAGCAAGGTTGCGTCGCGCCGCGAGACCCGCTACGAGACGGTGTCCAGCACCGAGCGCCATGCGGCCTGCGTGCTGGAAGACGCGAGCGGCAGCGTGCCGGTCGATTTCACCGGCGCCAAGGTTGAAGGCGTCCAGGTCCACCAGCGTTACGAGACCGGCGGCCTGATGAACCAGGTCGTGAGCGGCGTCGTCGGCAGTGTTCTCGGGTCCGTCGGGACGGGCAACACCCTCGGCCACCGCTATACCGAATGGATCATCGCCGCCGGCGAGCCGGCTTATGTCCTCGGCACGGTCCTGCCGTCGAAAGCCGTCGGTGCGTCGCCGGCAAAGACCGACCCGTTCATCATCAGCCACAAAACCGAGGAAGAACGGACGCGCTCGCTCACCTGGAACCGGCGCTGGCTGGTCATCGGCGCCATCGCGCTCGTGGCCCTCGCCGCGGGCCTGGTCTGGCTCTATTTCCGGACGGCATGAGCCGGGCGGAATAATTCGCGGCCCGCCTACACGCCTCCTTAACCTCGAAGGGCCGAGGCTCGTTCTCCACTCGAGTTGAAGGCTTGCCCGCATGCGGTTCCTGGCCAGACAAATCGCTGTCTTGACCGTCGCACTCGCCCCGGTCGCCGGGATTCCGCTTCCCGGCATTGACGTGGCTTCCGTGGTTGCCGCCGAGGCCGGGCCTGACGCCGCGACCGTCACCGCAGCCCTTGAGGGCTGGTGGGGTGCCCTGGTGAAGGGTACGCCGGAAGCGGTCGCGCCGGTGCTCGCGCCCGAGTTCCAGATGATGCGCGCCGATGGTTCCGGCTACGACCGGGACGGCTACCTCGGGAGCGCGTTGCCGAAGGTCGCGGCCATCCCGGAATTCAGCCGGGTCGTTGCCACGCAGCAAGGCGACACGCTGGTCGTCCGCTACTACGTGACGGTCAACGAAACCCGCGACGGCAAGACCGTGCAGAGGCACGCGCCCCGCATCACCGTCTTCCGCAAGGACGGCGATGCCTGGCTGGTCGTCGCCCACGGCAATTTCGCGCTGCTTGAGAAATAGCCGCTCAGAGCATGTCGCCGAGCGACCAGTGGTTTGACCAGCGCGCGTCGATCTCGTCGCGGACGTTCTGGTAGCGGATATCGGTCGACAGCCGCAGCCGGTTGGCAGGGTCGTCGTTGCAGGTCGCCGCGTGGATCATATACGGGCTGTGGAGGACGACGTCGCCGGCCTCGTAGTCGGCGATGAGCCAGCGCGAATCGAGGCGGTCGGCGAGCGCCGGCAGGTCCTTCGTGATCCAGCCATTGGCGTTCATGTTCTTGTTGTAGGCGCTGATCCTCTCCGCAGCAGGCAGATGCGCATTGTCGCGGGCGAATTCCGCCTCCATCGCGCGGCCCTGTGCGTGTGAGCCTTCGAGGTAGACCAGCCCGCCCATCGCCACCGGCACGTCGCCGATCGGGATCCAGACCGTGACCAGCCGGTCGGTGCCGCCGCGCAGATAGGTCAGGTCGTAGTGGGCGCCGGTCGCAGAAATATCGCGCGGCCGCGTGTAACGGATGATCTTCCGCTTGTGCAGATAGGAGGGCCCGCCGACGAAAGCGTCGAGGAACCGCCACAGATTCGGATGAAGGCAGAACGACTCGAAGGCAGCGGAGCGCACGACTTCCATCAGCCGCTGGCGGGCAATGTCCGGCTCATGCTCGTCGCCCGACCAGAGCCCTTCCCGCGGGTCGCTGCCCGCGGCCAGCAGTCCGGTATCTTCGAACTGGGCGAAGAAGTGTCTGCGGAAGTCGAGCACCTCGTCGCGCGGCAGGAAGCGCTTCAGCCAGACATAGCCGTCGCGGTCGAAGCGGGCGCGGAGCGCGGCAATGCCCTCGCCAGGGTCACTCGGGGCGAGCCGGCCGAGGCGACCCGGCGCATCGCTCAGGACGAAGCCGTTGGAGCGAAGCGGCTGGCCGCTTGGAGGAAGCTTCGCCGGTGCGTTCATTGGCGTTCCAGGTCCTCTATCGAACTCACCGTGACACCGAGGTCGTTCACGAGCCCGTTCGACAGCGAATAGACCCAGCCATGGATGCTGACCGGCTGGCCACGCGCCCAGGCGTCCTGCACGAACACGTCGGAGGCAACGTTCCGCACCTGGCGCATGACGTTGAGTTCGCACAGCCGGTCGAGCCGCGGGCGGCCCTCGGCGATCGCATCAAGCTCGTGTTTGTGGTTGTGGGCAACTTCCCGGATCGGATGCAGCCAGTGGTCGACCAGCCCGCGCCGTCGCCCGTCGACCGCCGCCGCAACCCCGCCGCACCCGTAATGACCGACGACCATGATGTGCTTCACCTTCAGCACGTCTACCGCGAACTGCAGGACCGACAGGTAGTTGGCGTCCTGCGGCGGAGCGAGGTTGGCGACGTTGCGGTGAACAAAGAGTTCGCCCGGGTCGAGGTCGACGATCTCGTTCGCCGGTACGCGGCTGTCCGAGCAGCCGATCCAGAGGTATTCCGGCGCCTGCTGGCGTTCGAGGCGGCGAAAGAAATCCGGGTCGTTCGAGACCCGGCGCGCCGCCCATTTCCGGTTGTTCGCCTTGAGATGATCGAGCATGGCCCGAACCCATAGAGCCAGCAGGGAAGGGCGGCAAGGCTTCGGGGTGGCGCAGACCGGCCAAAACCTGTATTTCCCCGCCGTCTTTCACGGCTCGCGCGCTGTGCGCTTGCCGCCCCAGATTGAAGCGCCCGATGAACGATACCGCCGCCGCCAGCAAACCGACGGTCTATCCCGCGGCCGAGCCGAGCCCGAGCTTCCCCAAGATCGAGGAGGCGGTCGGCAAATGGTGGGTCGAGAACCGCATCTTCCAGCGCTCGATCGAGCAGCGCCGGGATGCGGGCGCGCCGGAATTCGTCTTCTACGACGGTCCGCCCTTCGCCAACGGCCTCCCGCATTACGGCCACATCGTCACCGGCTTCGTGAAGGACCTGGTGCCGCGCTACCAGACCATGCGCGGCAAGACAGTCGAGCGCCGCTTCGGCTGGGACTGCCACGGCCTGCCGGCGGAACTCCACTCGGAGAGCGAACTCGACCTCAAAGGCCGGAAGGACATCCTTCGCTACGGCGTCGCGCGCTTCAACGAGCACTGCCGGACCTCGGTCATGCAGTTCCGGCAGGACTGGGAGTACTACGTCAACCGCTCGGCGCGCTGGGTCGATTTCGACAACGATTACCGGACCATGGACCTCTCCTACATGGAGAGCGTGATGTGGGCCTTCAAATCGCTTTGGGACAAGGGCCTCATCTACGAGGGCTTCCGTGTCGTCCCCTATTCCTGGGCGGCGCAGACCTCGCTCTCCAACATGGAGATCCGGCTCGACAATGCCACGCGCCCGCGCCAGGACCCAGCGCTGACGGTCCCCTTCCAGCTCCGCAAGAAGCCCGGCGAGAAGGTCGCGCCGAAGCTCCTCGCCTGGACGACCACGCCGTGGACGCTGCCGTCCAACCTCGCGCTCGCGGTCCATCCCGAGGCGGACTACGCGCTTCTCGAGAAGGGCGAGGAGCACTGGATTCTCGCCGACTCTTCGCGCGCACACTACGCCAAGGAACTCGACGGCTTCGTGAAGACCGGGGACCTCAAGGGCGCCGACCTCATCGGCCGAAGCTACGAGCCGCTCTTTCCGTTCTTCGCGGGCGCGGCCAATTCCTTCGTCGTCCTCGGCGGCGAATTCATCGAGCTGGGCGAGGGGACCGGCGTCGTCCACATCGCGCCGGCCTTCGGCGAGGACGACATGAACGTCGCTACCGCCGCCGGCATCCCCGTCGTCGACCCGGTCGATGCCGAGGGCAATTTCACCGGCGAGGTGCCGCCCTACAAGGGCCAGAACGTGTTCGAGGCGAACAAGGACATCATCCGCGACCTCAAGGCCGCCGGGAAGGTCGTCCGCCACGAGACCTACGAGCACAACTACCCGCATTCATGGCGCACCGACGAGCCGCTGATCTACAAGGCGATCCCGTCCTGGTACGTGAAGGTCACCGCCTTCCGCGACCGCATGGTCGAACTCAACCGGGACATCACGTGGGTGCCGGAGCACGTCAAGGACGGCATCTTCGGCAACTGGCTCGCCAACGCGCGCGACTGGAACATCAGCCGCAACCGCTTCTGGGGCGCGCCGATCCCGGTCTGGAAGTCCGACGATCCGAAATATCCGCGGATCGACGTGTACGGTTCGCTCGACGAACTGGAGCGGGATTTCGGCGTCCGTCCCAAGGACTTGCACCGCCCGGCGATCGACCAGCTGGTCCGCCCCAATCCGGACGACCCGACCGGCAGGTCGATGATGCGGCGGGTTGAAGACGTGCTCGACTGCTGGTTCGAGTCAGGCTCGATGCCGTTTGCCCAGGTTCATTACCCGTTCGAGAACAAGGACTGGTTCGACAGCCATTTTCCCGGCGATTTCATCGTCGAGTATGTCGGGCAGACGCGCGGCTGGTTCTACACGCTGATGGTGATGTCGACGGCGCTCTTCGACCGCGCGCCGTTCCGCAGCTGCATCTGCCACGGCGTGGTGCTCGACGAGAACAAGCAGAAGCTCTCGAAGCGCCTGAAGAACTATCCGGACCCGGTCGACGTCTTCAACACCTACGGCGCCGATGCGCTCCGCTGGTACATGGTGTCCTCGCCGCTCCTCTCGGGCGGCGATCTCGCCATGCCGAAGGACGGCCGCGCCATCGGCGAGACCGTGCGGCAGATCCTGCTGCCGATCTGGAACGCCTATTCGTTCTTCACGCTCTACGCCAACATCGACGGCATCAGGGGCAAGCTCGTTACCACCGCCGAAGCCGAGCTCGACCGTTACATTCTCGGCAAGACGGCCGAATTCGTCGGCAACGTCGGAGGCGCCATGGACCGGCTCGACATCGCCGCCGCGACCGGCGCGCTGCCGCCTTTCATCGAGGCGCTCAACAACTGGTACATCCGCCGGTCGCGCGACCGCTTCTGGAGGGCGGAGAAGGACGCCGACAAGCGCGCCGCCTATGACACGCTCTACACGGTCCTCGTCACGCTCTGCCGTGCGATGGCGCCGTTCCTGCCTTACCTCAGCGAGCATATCCATCGCGCGCTCTGCGACGGGCAGAGCGTCCACCTTGCCGACTGGCCGGATGCGTCCGCCTTCACGGTTGACGCCGCGCTGGTCGAGCGGATGGACCTTGCCCGCGCCGTCTGCTCTGCCGCGGCGTCGATCCGGACCGCCAAGAACCTCCGCAACCGGTTGCCGCTCCGACGGCTCACCGTCGCCCACCCGAAGCACGCGATGCTCGGCCCGCTTCGCGACGTGATCGCCGAGGAGGCCAACGTCAAGGAGGTCGTCTTTGCCGACGATCCGACGAAGTTCGGCGCCGAGGTGCTGGTGGTCAATCCGCGCATCGTCGGCAAGCGGCTGGGCGGCAGGATGAAGGACATCCTGGCCGATGCGAAGGCCGGAAAATGGAAGCACACAGCGGGTGGCGTCGAGGTCGCCGGCGAGAAGATCGACGCGTCGGAATACGAACTGCGTTTCCGCGCTACCGAAGGCCTCGATGCGACGAGCTTTGCCGGCTCGGCGGGGGTCATCGTCCTCGACACCAGGGTGGATGCCGAGCTCGAGCGCGAAGGCGTCGCGCGCGATTTCATCCGCCTGGTTCAGGTCGCCCGCAAGGATGCGAACCTCAACATCGCCGACCGCATCCGCATCGAGGTCAAGGCGAGCGAGGCCGTGCACGCGGCGGTCGCCGCGCACGAAGCGATGGTGAAGGGCGAGACGCTGGCGGTGTCGCTCGACTTCAACGGGACGCCCGCGGGCTTCGTTTCGGAAGCAAAGCTCCAGGACGAAACGGTTACGATCGGCGTCCGCGCAGTCTAGCTCTCCTCCCCGCGGTCAGTTTCGCCGCGGGGCGATCAGCGCCCATGACGCCGGCACGAGCGCGGCGGCGAGCGCAATCTTCAGCAGGTCGGCGACCACGAACGGCGCCACGCCTTTGGCCCACGCAAATGCGATGCCCGTGCCGTGTGTCCCTGCGGCAGCGCCGAGAAGCTTCGCCAAGCCGGGTGACAGCGGCGTACCCCACGCCAGCCACGCGAGTCCGATCGCGAAGACCACGATGTCGGCGGCGACCATCGCGCCGAACAGCTTCACCGCCGAACGGTCCCAGCCGCGGTCGGCGGCATAGCCGACGATGAAGGCGAGCGGAATGAAGCCGACGAGGAAGCCGCCTGTGGTTCCGAGAAAATAGGCCGGGCCGGCGATCATCGGCGGGGTGTTGGTGAAGACCGGCAGGCCGAGCGCGCCTTCGAGGAGGTAGGCGAGGACCGTCGCCACCGCGAGGCGCGAACCGTAGGCCGCCGAGATCAGCATCACCGCGAGTGTCTGCAGCGTGATCGGGACCGGTTCCTGCCAGACCTTCACCTTGGCCGAGACGGTCAGCAGTGCCGTGCCGGCAAGGACGAGCAGCACGACCTGAAGGGCGCGGCTGACCCGCTCCGGCCAGAGGGCAGGGGCAAGGGCGAGTGCGGTCGGTTGCATGGCGGGTTCCCCGAGAAGTAGCGGTCGGGGCGGACCTTAAGGAGAATCGAAAACCGCCACAAGCGCATGGCCGGTTTGCGGATTCGGCTTGTCGCGCGGGCCGCGGCGGCGGCAAAGTGGCGCCATGTCGAAAGCCGAGAAGCTCGAACGCATCCTCACCGCCGCGCCGGTCGTCCCGGTCCTCACTATCGCCGATCCGAAGCAGGCAGTGCCGCTGGCGCGCGCGCTGGTCGCGGGCGGCCTCACAGCATTGGAAGTGACGCTCCGGACGCCTGCGGCGCTGGAGGCGATTCGCGCGATGGCGACCGAGGTCGAGGGCGCCGTGGTCGGCGCCGGCACCGTTCTCGACGCAAGACAATGGCATGACGCGGTCAAGGCCGGCGCCACTTTCGTCGTGAGCCCGGGTGCGACGGCAGGCCTTCTCGATGCGGCGCAGAACTCGCCGGTCCCGTTTCTCCCCGGCGCCGCGACCGCCGGCGAGGCGATGGCGCTTGCCGAACGCGGCTACCGGTTCCTGAAGTTCTTCCCGGCCGAGCCTGCCGGCGGGATCGCCTACCTCAAGGCGCTCGCCGCGCCGCTTCCCGACATCCGCTTCTGTCCGACCGGCGGCGTCAGCCCGAAGAACGCGAAGGACTACCTCGCACTCGCCAACGTGGTCTGCGTCGGCGGCACGTGGGTGGCGCCCGCTGATGCGCTCGGCGCGGGCGATTGGGCGAAGGTCACTGCGCTCAGCCGCGAGGCGGTTGCGCTTCGCGCGCGGTGAGTCTCGTCGCGGGGCTCAGATTTCCGCCCAGAGGATCACCAGCGACGTGCAATCGAGGGGCATGACCGGGTTGGTGTAGATCATGCGGGTATGCCGGCCGCGGTCGCCGAAAACCTTGATGAGCAGGTCGGATGATCCGTTCAGCGCCTTGGGGTGGTCGCCCTTGTAATCGTCGGCAACGCCGAGAATGCCCTCCATGCGGACGATGCGCTTGATCTTCGACAGTTCGCCGACCGCCTCCCTGATCTGGGCGATCGCGTTGAGGCAGGAGAGCTGGCAGGACCTGTACGCGTCTTCGTCGGAGATCTCGCGGCCGAGCTTGCCGGTATAGACCAGCCGGCCGTCCTGCCAGGGCAGGTTGCCCGAGGTGATCACGGTGTTGCCGGTGATCACCCATGGTTCGTAGTTGCCGACGGCGGCCGCCGCCGGCGGCAGTCTTAGGCCGAGTTCGGCGATCCGCTCTTCGGGCGTCTTGCTGCTCATCCATATCCTCCCCGAGTCCACGTCTTGATTGTTTACCGCATGGCGTGATCGCCGACGAAGCCGATCGTCGAAGACGACATTTCCCCTTGCGTTCCCGGCATTTCGCCGCCATATCACCAGCGTTCGGGCAACTTTGGACCCGGAGACTGGAAAACTGTGCGGGCAAAAATCACCCGCAAGCGGGCGATACCTAGCTGTCTGATAAGACGCGTTTATTCCTTTCCCCGAAACGACAAGTCTGCCGAAAAGGGGGTGCCGCGAGGCGCTCCGCCACCACTAACGGGAAAGGATCCCACAATGCGCCAGACTGGCACCGTAAAGTTCTTCAATTCCGCCAAAGGCTTCGGCTTCATCACGCCGGACGGAGCGTCCAAGGACGTGTTCGTTCATGTGAGCGCCCTCGAGCAGGCCGGCCTGTCCGGCCTCAATGACGGCCAGAAGGTCTCCTTCGAGACCGAGGCAGACCGCCAGGGCAAGGGCCCGAAGGCCGTTTCGATTCAGCTCGCCTAAAGCGGATCGCAACCGGGCACTCGCTGCCCGCACGTCTCGCCCCGCCGGCCAACCGGCGGGGTTTTTGTTTTTGAAGCGCATTTCGGGGGACGCGGTGTCGCGACCCGAAGGTCCAATGACAGAAAGGCGCCGTTTGGGTTGCCCCAACCGACGCCTCCCTGTCAGATCGGCTGTCCCGGAGGCACCGCGTCACCCGAAGGCTCGCTTGCGCTTCCGTCGCCGAACCGATCCGTGAAGGGCGCAGCCCGCGTTACCGTAGGCGCGGTCCCCTCACGAGCGGTCTGAGCGTTGCCTCCATCGCTGGAAGCACCTCACCTCCGCCCGTCGCAAGAGCTGGCCAGCTCCTGCGCCGTCCCGCTAAACGGTTGTGCCGCCGTTTGCAGGTTTCATCGGCTTCGCCGGACGGCCGCCACATCGCTGCAGCACCTGCTCCGACGTTCTCCGCTGGGCATCCCGGTCAGTCTCGACTCGCATCGGCCTGCCGGCGCGGTTCCGCTTCCACCAACCTCGGTCGTCCGGCTTAGCCCGTGCCGTACTCGATTGGCTTCGCGGTAGGTACAAGGTGCCCCGCAACGCGGTCGTTGAGAAGCTGCGATGTCGCCGACTTGGGATATCTGGGGATAATGTGGAAGCAGTTCCCGGCGGTGACGGTTTCGAGTGGCGCGGGCGCGACTCGGGCATTGCCGGCCTATTGCGGCGGCTCGACCGTCGCGCCGTCTTCGCTGTCATCGGGTGCGGCGCCGCCGTCGTCGCCAAGGTAGCGCGCCTTCAGTTCCGCGATGCGCGCTTCAGTCTTGTCGTAAAGGCATTGTCCGACCGCGGCGCCGGCGCCCGTGCCGCCGTAATATTCGTAGTTGACCGCGCCGTTGCAGTCCTTGTCCTTGTATGTCGCCCAGGCGCGCTGTGCGTCGATCAGCACCTTCTTCCAGTCGGCGTAGGTGCTCTTTGGCATGGACGGATCGGCCGGGTCGCCGTCGAAGGTCGCCATGACCTGTTTCCAGACCCGGTTCAGTTCGGCATCGGCGGCCTTGTAGTGGTCGATGACGCATTCCGTCATCTCGACATTGGAGCCGCCGCAATCGGCAATGTCGTCGGCTGCGAAGGCCGGGCCGGCGAATGCGAGGACGGCAAAGGCGGTGGCCAGACGCATGGGGCTTGCTCCGTTAGGTTCCGCAGATCCCGTAGATAGCCCAGGTCGCCCTCCGCCGTCGCGACCTTCGCCACACGGCCGGGACTTGACCGGAGCGCCGCCGTCGCCCGAGATTGCGCTCCCCGTCTGGCGAGGAGGGCGACATGGACCCGCGTGAGCTTCTTGGCATGATCGCGTTTTTCTCCGAAACGCTGAACGGCGATGAAATCTTCATGCTCGCCTCGACGGCCAGGCGCCTGACCTTCCCGGCGGGCGGCGTCATTCTCAAGGAGGACGATCCGGCGACCTCGCTCTTTGTCATCGAGTCCGGCACGGTCAAGGTCACCGTCGAGGGCGAAGCGGAGCCGCTGACGGAACTCCACGCCGGCGACTTCTTCGGCGAGATGTCGTTGCTCACCGGCCAGCCACGCAATGCGACGGTGACCGCCGTCGAGCCGACCGCAATCTACGAGATCGACCGCAAGGCGCTTGCTCCGGTTCTGGCCGAAGCGCCGGCCCTGGCGGAGCGCTTCGCCGAGACGATGATGCGGCGGCAGGAGGAGCTCGATCACCTCTACGGCAACCCGGCCTGGGGCATGGAGCGGGTCGGCAAGGCCGAGCTCCTTGCCGATATCAGGCGCTTCTATTCGGACAACGCAGGCGGGGACTTCGCGGCAGGCGGGTGAAGGCGCCCCGGCCCATCGTAGTTCAAGCTTTGCTTCAGGCCGCGGCCCCGAACGATTACCGAGCCGCCTGAATCGGTTAGCCGGCCTGGCTCGCGTTCTGATTCAGGCAGTCTCGGCCTCGCTGCGGGCGTTCCGCGAGGCGAGATAGTCCCCGATCCGCGCGATGGCCTTGCGGATGTTCTCCGCCGAATTGGCGTAGGAGAGGCGGAGATATCCCTCGCCGTGGATGCCGAAATCCGGCCCGCCAATGGTGGCGACACCAGCCTCCTCGAGGAGCTTCGAGGCGAGCGCCTTAGCCTTGAACCCGGTCTGGCCGATATTGGGAAACGCGTAGAACGCTCCCTTCGGCGTGATGCACGAAATTCCGGGCAGCCGGTTAAGTTCCTCGACCACGATCTTTCGCCGCCTGTCGAACTCGGCGACCATCCTGCCGACCGAGTCCTGCGGGCCGGTCAGGGCCGCAAGGCCCGCGAATTGCGACGGTGCATTGACGCAGGACCAGCAGTTGACCGCGAGCTTGCGGACCTTGTCGTAGAGCGGCACGGGCCAGACCGAGAAGCCCATCCGCCAGCCGGTCATCGCGTAGGTCTTCGACCAGCCGTCGAGGAGGATAACGCGGTCGCGCACCTCCGGGTAGGTGAGGAGCGAGACGTGCGGCAAGCCGTCATAGGTCATCTGGCCGTAGATCTCGTCCGAGAGGATCGCAACGTCAGGCCACCTGGCGAGTCCGGCGACAAGCTTGTCGATCTCGGCCTTCGGGGTCACGCCGCCGGTGGGGTTGGCGGGCGAGTTGAGGATGATCAGCCGCGTCTCGGGCGTGATCAGCGCCAGCGTCTCCTCGGCCGAAAAGGCGAAGCCGTTCTTCTCGCGGATCGGGATCGGAACGGGCCGGGCGCCGGTGAACTCGATCATCGAGCGGTAGATCGGAAAGCCCGGGTCAGGATAGAGGATGTCCGCGCCCGGCTCGCCGAACATCAGGATCGCGGCATACATCGTGATCTTGCCGCCCGGCACGATGATCACCTGGTCGGGCGAGACGTTGACGCCGATGCGGCGATGGATGTCGGCGGCGACCGCCTCGCGGAGCGGCTTGATCCCGGTCGCCGGCGTATAGCCGTGGTGCCCGTCGCGGAGCGCCTTGATCGCGGCCTCGACGATATGCTCGGGCGTGCGGAAATCGGGCTGGCCGATGCCGAGGTTGATGATATCGCGGCCGCCGGCGGCGAGTTCGGTTGCGCGGGCAAGGACCGCAAACGCGTTCTCCTCGCCGATCCGGTCAAAGCCGGCGATCGTATGAAACATCCGTCTACCTCCCGCCCCGCGTGTCGTTGATTTTGGCGCGACTCTTGGCGCATAACCCCTGCCAAATCAAATCCGGCCCGCCGACAGGGGAACCCGGATGGGGGAACGCCCTGATGCCATCGGTTGCTGCAAAGCGCCGTCTCTTCCGCGAGATGCACCGCGAGGGGTGCTTCGTCCTCCCCAATCCATGGGACATCGGCTCGGCGCGCTGGCTGCAGGGCGCCGGCTTCAAGGCGCTGGCGACGACCAGTGCCGGCGCGGCCTGGGCGCTTGGCTATCCCGATGGCGGCCTGCCGCTCGACGCGATGCTGAGCCACATCCGCACGATCGTCGAGGTGACCGACCTGCCGGTCAACGCGGACTTCCTCAACGGCTTCGCGCGCGAGCCTCAGCGGGTAGCCGAGAACGTCAGGCGCTGCATCGAAACGGGTGTGGCGGCGCTCTCAATCGAGGACTCGACCGGCGACCGGCGCGAGCCGCTCTACCGGTTCGATCTCGCCGTCGCGCGTATCCGCGCGGCGCGCGCCGCGATCGACGCCGCGGGCGGCGAGGCGCTCCTGGTGGCGCGAAGCGAGTGCTATCTGACCGGACACCCCGAGCCGCGGAAGGAGGCGCTTCGCCGGCTAACCGCTTTCGCCGAGGCCGGCGCCGATTGCCTCTATGCGCCCGGCGCCGCGACGCGCGAGGACATTGCGGCGATCGTCATGGCCGTGGCGCCGAAGCCCGTGAATGTGCTCGCGCGTAAGCTGAACGGCCTCACCGTCAACGACCTCGCCGGGCTTGGCGTCCGCCGGATCAGCGTCGGCGGCGCGATGGCTCGGATGGCGTGGGCCGGTCTCATCCGCTCGGCCCGCGAGATTCTCGACGAGGGTCGCTTCGACGCATTCGAGCAGGCGACGCCCGGCAGCGACCTCGACGGATTCTTCGCCGCTGACCGGGAGGCGCGCTCCTGATGTCGGGGGACGCGCCGCTCGGCCCGATCATCGATACGACGCCGGCGGAGCGCCCCGGGCCGGTCACCCTCGAGGGCCGCTTCTGCCGGATCGAGAAGCTCGATCCGGCAAGGCACGGCGACGGTCTCTGGCATTCCTTCAACGGACATGACCGCCTGTGGACCTACATGGCCTACGGTCCGTTTGCCGACGGCAGCACGTTCGCCAACTGGCTCGACGAGCGGGCCGTGATGCTCGACCCGTATTCCTATGTCGTCTGCGACCGGGCGCGCGGGCATCCGCTCGGCATCGTTACGTATCTCGAGATCAGGCCGGCGATGCGCGTCATCGAGATGGGCAATATCGTCTACTCGCCCGGCCTGCAGCGGAGCCCCGCCGCGACCGAGGCCCAGTATCTGCTCGCGCGCTACGTCTTCGAGGACCTCGGCTACCGGCGCTACGAATGGAAGTGCAATGCGCTGAACGAGCCGTCGCGCCGCGCTGCGGCGCGGCTCGGCTTCACCTACGAGGGCACTTTCCGGCAGCACATGATCGTCAAGGGCCGCAACCGCGACACGGCGTGGTTCGCGATGCTCGACACCGATTGGTCGGGTCGCAAGGCCGCGTTCGAGCGCTGGCTCGACCCGGCCAATTTCGATAGCCGCGGCCGCCAGCATTTGAGCCTTTCGGCGCTCAATACCGAAGGCCAGGGATCATAGACGGAGGACGGGAATGGACAGGTTGAAGGGCAAGCGGGCGTTCCTTACCGCTGCCGGGGCCGGGATCGGCCGGGCTACTGCGATCGCGTTCGCGCGCGAAGGGGCGGAGGTCATCGCCACCGATCTGAAGCTCGATCTGATGAAGGATCTGCCTTCGTATGGCGTGAAGGAAATCCATTCGCTCGACGTGCTGAGCACGCCGGCCGTCAGGGCGATCGCGGAGAAGGTCGGGGCGATCGACATTCTCTTCAACTGCGCCGGCTTCGTTCACCACGGCACTGCGATCACCACCTCCGACGCCGACTGGGACTTCTCCTTCGACCTCAACGTCAAGTCGATGCACCGGACGATCGGCGCGTTCCTTCCGGCGATGCTGAAGAAGGGCGGCGGCTCGATCGTCAACATCGCGTCGGGCGCCTCGTCGGTCCGCGGCATTCCCAACCGCTACGTCTACGGCGCCTCGAAGGCGGCGGTGATCGGCCTCACCAAGTCGGTCGCGGCCGACTTCATCCGGCAGGGCATCCGCTGCAACGCGATCTGCCCGGGCACCATCCAGTCGCCGTCGCTCGACGACCGCATCGCCACGCAGGCCAAGGCGCAGAACAAGTCGCTCGCCGAAATCCGCCAGATGTTCGTCGACCGGCAGCCGATGGGCCGTCTCGGTACGGCGGAGGAGATTGCCGCGATGGCGGTCTTTCTCGCCGGAGACGAGTCGAGCTACGCCACCGGCCAGGCGTTCATCGTCGACGGCGGCTTCGCCCTGTAGTCGAGCGCAGCTTTCCTCAAAGGAAGAGAGATCACCGGATGCATATCCTCATCATCGGCGCCGCCGGGATGATCGGCGCCAAGCTCGCCGCGCGGCTCGCAAAGGACGGTACGCTCGGGGGCACACCGATCGACCGGATGTCGCTGGTCGACGTAGTGGCGCCGCAGCCGCCGGCGGGCGCCGAGTTCAAGGTCGCGGCAAGTGCGGAGGATCTGTCCGCGCCCGGCGCCGCGGAACGCGCCGTGATCGGCCGGCCGGACGTGATCTTCCATCTGGCCGCCATCGTTTCCGGCGAGGCCGAGGCCGACTTCGAGAAGGGCTACCGCGTCAATTTCGACGGCACGCGCAACCTCTTCGAGGCGATCCGCAGGGCCGGTGACGGCTATCGCCCGCGCCTCGTCTTCACCTCGTCGATCGCAGTCTTTGGCGCACCCTTTCCGGACGCGATCCGCGACGACTTCTTCGAGACGCCGCTCACCTCCTACGGGACGCAGAAGGCGGTCGGCGAACTCCTGCTCGCCGACTACACGCGGCGCGGCTTCTTCGACGGTATCGGCATCCGCCTGCCGACCATCTGCGTCCGCCCCGGCCGGCCGAATCTCGCGGCGTCGGGGTTCTTTTCCAACATCATCCGTGAGCCGCTTGCGGGCAAGGAAGCCGTCCTGCCGGTGCCGGAGAACGTCCGCCACTGGCACGCCAGTCCGCGCTCCGCGATAGGCTTCCTGATCCACGCCGCGATGCTCGACGGCACCGAGGTCGGCTCGCGCCGCAACATTACCATGCCCGGCCTGTCGGTGACCGTCGCGGAGCAGATCGCGGCCCTCCGCAAGGTCGCCGGCGACAAGGTCGTGGCGCGGATCAGGCGGGAGCCGGACGCGACGATCATGCGCATCGTCGAGGGCTGGCCGCGCAACTTCGCGCCGGAACGGGCGGTGGCGCTCGGCTTCAAGGCCGATCCGAGCTTCGAGGACATCATCCGCATCCATATCGAGGACGAGCTCGGCGGGAAGTTCGTTCCCTAGTTGGACGTGCGCGTCATCAGGAGGGGCTTGCCTCCCTCCTTGGCCGCCTTGGCGAAGCCGCCCTTGCCGTCGGCCTGGAAGCTCAGGCTGCGGCCGTCGGTGCCGTAGAGGACGAGATAGACGCCCTCGACGCGCCATGCGGCAAGCTTGAGGCTGGCGACCGCCGGGTCGCAGCCGGGCGCAACCACCGCCTCGAAGCTTTCCTCGCCGCCGGGCGGCGGCCTGTCCTTCAGCGTCAACGTGCATAAGGCAGGCGCGTTCGGCCGCGCCAGTTGCCAGGTCCCGTAGATCTTGCCGGCAACCGGCAGGCCGGAGATGCCATCCGCAGAAGGCGTCAGCACGAACTGAGGATCGGCATCGTCCGAAGTATAGGCGCCGTATTCCTGCTCGTTCAGGCGGAAGAGCACGTGCCGGACCGGGTCGATGAAGATCATCTGGCCTTGCGAGAAGTTCCAGGCGGCGAAGTCATCGCCGGTCGCCTCGCCGATCTTGCAGGGTGACGCCACCTCGACGGCGTAGCCGCCGATCGCTTCCTTCGCGGTGAGCTTCAGATTGCAGCCGCTTCCGGTCGCCGATTCGGCGAGGAACCACCATCCGGCCGTCGCCCGGATGACCTCCGGGTCGATGTCGCCGGCGCGGGTCGGTGCGGTCCCGCAAAACGCCAACAGCGCGGCGAGGACTGCAATGCGCTTCATGGCTTTCGCGGCCATGGCGTCTCGGGAACCGGGGTGAGCGGTTTTCCCTTCTCGAACCAGCTCGCGAGGTTGTCGACGACGAGCTGACCCATTGCGTCCCGGGTATGGACCGAGGCCGAGCCGACGTGCGGAAGAAGAACCGTGTTCTCCATCGCGATCAGTTCCGCCGGAACTGACGGCTCGTTGGTGAAGACGTCCAGTCCGGCAGCGAGGATGCGCCGGTCGCGGAGGGCGCGGATCAACGCCTCCTCGTCGACGACGCTGCCACGGCCGATGTTGATGAGGATGCCCTGCGGGCCGAGGGCATTCAAAACCCGCTCGTCGACGAGGCCGCGCGTCTCCGCCGTTCCGGGGAGGACGAGGATCAGCGTGTCGACCGCCGCGGCCATCTCGCGGATGCCAGGGTAATGCCGCCACGCAACCTCGGGCAGCGGATGCCGGGTGTGGTAAACGACCGGCACCTGCATCGCCTCCAGGCGCCGGGCGATCGCCTTGCCGATGCGGCCCAGGCCGGCGATGCCGACGGTACGGTTGCGCATGGTGGCGCGGCTGAGCGGGTAGTTGCCGGCCGGCCATTTGCCGGCGCGGAGGTGGCGCTCGGCCGCCGACAATTCGCGAACGGTCATGAGGAGCAGGCCGATCGCGGTGTCGGCGACTTCCTCTGTCAACACGTCCGGCGTGTTGGTGACGATGATCCCACGCTCGCCGCAGGCCCTGAGGTCGATGCCGTCGTAGCCGACGCCGAAATTGGCGATGATTTCCAGCTTCGGCAGGCTTTCGATCAGGCTCCGGTCGATGCCGTGATGGGCGCCGCGCGCGATCCCGCGGATCGCGCCGGCGTTAGCCGCCACGACCTGGTCGAGGCTCTCGCCGCCCTCGGCGCGATGGCGCGTGAAGGCCTCGGCGAGCGCCTTTTCGCTGGCCTCCGGCAGCGCCCCCACCGCCAGCACGTCGATCTTCGGCATGGTCATCCCCGGCTCGAAAAAAGCGCGGCGAGAATAGCGGGCCAGGGCCGCCTTGTCGCCGGCCTACCGGTCGCCGTGGACGCGCTCGCGATAGAGGATGTAGAGGCCGCTCGCGATGACGATGGCCGCTCCGACGAGCGTGAGTTCGTGCGGCACATCGCCAAAGACGACGTAGCCGAGCGCGATCATCCAGACGATCTGCAGATAGATGAAGGGTGAGAGAACCCCTGCCGAGGTCAGCCGGTGCGCGTGGATCAGGCACCAGTGTCCGGCGGCGCCGCAGACGCCGGTCAGCGCCAGCGCCACCGCGACGCCCGGCGACGGGGGAAGAACCGCATCGGGCAGCGAAAACGGCGCCAGCAGCACGAGCGCCGCTAGCGCCGGGTAGAGGAGCATTCCCTCTGCCGAGTCGCTCGAGGCGAGCATCCGGGTCGTCAGGAAGTAGCCCGAGTAGCAGAACATCGACGCGATCGAGAAGAGGATCGCCGGCTGGATACCCTCCGGCCCGGGCCGGGCGACGATGAGCACGCCGATGAAGCCGACGCAGATCGCCGCCCAGCGGCGGGGCCCGATCCATTCGCCGAGCAGCGGCACCGCCAGCCCGGCAACCACGAATGCGCTGGCGAAGGTGATCGTGATCGTCTCGGCGAGCTGCAGGTGCTTCAGCGCAAGGAAGTTGAGGATCGTCGAGGAGAAGAGAAGGACGCTGCGCACAAGCTGCAGGACCGGGCGCTTGCTGCCGTAGAGCGCCGGCGAGCGCCAGGGCCGGAGGAAGACGACCGCCAGCAGCGCCTGGCCGAAGAAGCGGATCCAGACGACCTCCATCGCCGGGACCGAGCGGCTGGCGTATTTGGCGCAAGCATCGAGCGCGGAGAAGAGGGCAAGCGCCAGGCAGAAGAGCCCGATCGCACGCAGCCTTGTCCGGGTCTCGCCCGCGGTGAGCGGGGCTTGTCTCAATGAGAGATGTCCGGTTGGTCCCGGCTAGTAGGTGGTGCGGCCGCCGGAAATGTCGAAGGTGGCGCCGGTGGTGAAGGAGTTCTCCTCCGAGACCATGAAGGCGATCATGGTGGCGACTTCTCCGACCTCGACGAAGCGGCCGCGCGGCACCTTCGACAGCATGTAGTCGATATGAAACTGCGCGACGTTGTCGAGGATCGCGGTCTTGGCGGGGGAGGGGGTGATCGCGTTGACGGCGATGTTGTTGCCGGCGACCTCCTTGGCGAGCGATTTGGTGAGCGCGATCACGCCCGCCTTCGAGGCCGAATAGGCCGAGGCGTTGGGGTTGCCTTCCTTGCCCGCCACCGAGGCGACGTTGGCGATGCGGCCGTAGTTGCGCTCTACCATCGCCGGCACCAGCGCCCGGCAGCAATTGTACTGGCCGGTGAGATTGATCGCGATGACCTGCGCCCATTCCTCGGGCGTGTGCTCCCAGAGCTTGGAGATCGGACCCGGGATGCCGGCATTGTTGACGAGGATGTCGACCTTGCCGATCGCCTTCACCGTCGCGTCGCGGGCCTTCTCGACGGATGCCCAGTCGGTCACGTCGACGGCGCAGGCAATGACCTTGCCCCTGGCGGCGAGTTCGGTGGCGGTCTTCTCGCCGAGCTTCTGGTCACGGTCCCAGATCGCGACGGCAGCGCCGCCCCCGATCAGGCGCTCGACCACGGCGCGGCCAATGCCCTGCGCGCCGCCGGTGACGACCGCACCGCGGCCTGCAAAATCGAATTTGATCGGCATGGGGCTCCCCGCAGCCTTCTCTTTGATTGGCGCGGAATGTATTCCGGCGCAGCCGTCGGCGGCAATCGCATTCGGCGCGCTGCTGGTATCCCGCCGCGGCCTAGCCCGAGACGGTCTCGCCCTCGGCCTCGTCGGGCTCGTCGTCGGTCGGGTCGGCGGTGACCAGGCGAACGCTGAGGTTGCGTTCGATCTGCCGGAGCAGCTTGCGGATGCGCTTCCGGTCCTTGTCGTCGATGCCGGCAAGCGCGTCCTTCTCGATCCGCTTCCACACCTTGTCGATGAGCGCTATGGCGCGGCGCCCGCGCTCGGTCAGGTGGACCCGGGACTGCCGTGCGTCGCCGTTGGAGGCCCGCCGCTCGACGTAGTCCTGGGCGGCGAGCCGGCTAATCATCTTGGTGACCGTCGGAGGCTGCACGCCGAGTGTCGCGGCGAGGTCGCCCATCGACTGACCGTCGTTCTCGTCGAGCGCCTTGAGGAGGTTCTCCTGGCCGGAATGCAGGTCGATCCGGGCAAGCCGGCTGCCGGCGCGGACGCGATAGGCGTGGGCTGCCTGCGCCAGCCGGTGCGTCACGGTCCGTCGATGGTCGAACCCCATAGGGAGTCGCCTAGGGCAGCAACATGAAAGTCGTATGACAGCCGACTAACTCAAAACGTTGCGATCGTCCGGCGTACGCGCTCGAGAAACGCGGTCGTCCGGGCCGTCGTGGCGTTGTTCATGTCATAGAGCGCAAGGTAGCGGGCGCGGGCGAGCGGATGGACGAGCGCCCGCATGGTGCGCTTGAACTGCCGGCGCGGAGCGTCGCCCATCAGAAACGCGCGGAAGCGGGTCCCGCCATAGGTCGTGACCGCCGCCAGCCGTCGGATGCGCCAGAGGTTCGGCCTGGTACTGCCGCCCTCCAGCCGAAACGATACTCCCGGCAGGAAGACCCGGTCGAGAAAGCCCTTCAGGATCGCCGGATAGCCATAGTTCCAGACCGGGTTGACGATGACGAGGCCCTCGGCGGCGAGCAGCCGGTCGACATAGCCCTGAACCGGCTTCGTGCAGAGCGAGAGGTCGTGATAGTCGAGCCTTTCCTGGCGCGACATGACCGGGTTGAAGTTCTCCGCGTAAAGGTCGCAATCGTCGACATCGTGGCCCGAGGATCGGAGCACTTCGACCACGGCGCGGTGGAGCGCGGCGCTGAAGCTGGTCTCGACCGGGTGCGCGAAAAGGACGAGGAAGCGCATCTATTCCGCGGCCTGCATGCCGGGGAACAGATAGACCTTGTCGCTCCGCCAATCGTAGTCGGGGTTCTCCCAGGCAATCATTTTGCCGGGGTTGAGCAGCCCCTTCGGATCGGCCTCGCGCTTGAAGGCGAGCTGGACCGCGTCGGTCCGCTTCATGCCGCCCTCCTCCAGCGTATAGCGATGCGGGTTGAAGATCGGACAGCCATTGTCCTCGTGAAGCTTCACCAGTTCGTCGAGCCGCGCCTCGCTCCGGAAGCGGACGATCGGCAGCCCCGTGCACACGACATTGCCGTCGAAGCGGATGAATTCGAGGTGGCCGGGAACCTCGTCGCCGAGGAGCCCGGTCATCGTCCTGACGTGGGCCACCGAATCCGGATGCGGGTAGAGCACCTGCAGGTAGGTGATGGTCGGATCGACGCGGAGCCCGCGAAGCGTCGTGTGATTCCAGGTCAGTTCATAGACCGGCGGCAGGCCCTTCTTGTCGGCCTCGCTCACCTTATCGGAGCGGTAGACGATTTCCGCCTTTTCCTGTGCCGCCAGCGCCAGGAACGGCGCCAGCGCGTGCGGCGCGACCATCAGGAGCACGACCGACTGGTCGCGACGCAGGAACTTCTGGTGACGGAGGAAGTAGTCGTAGGGGACGGGCGCCGCGACGGTTGCGATCTCCTTGAAGAGGAGGCCGTCGCGGTTGGCGACCTGCCAGGCGAATTCCACCGCCCGCATGTAATCGTCGAAGCCGACGATCACGTCGACCCAATCGTAGGCGGCGTCGAGCGGAATTTCGACCTCGGTGATGATGCCGTTGGTGCCGTAGGCATGCATCACTTTCAACATGTCGAAGCCGGTCACGTCGAGAACGCGCGGGCTCTCCTCCATGGTGACGACGCGGAGGCGAAGCACGTTGCCGATATCGCGCAAGCCGCCCCAGTTGATCGAGCCGATGCCGCCGGAACCCCCGGCGATAAAGCCGGCCACGGAGGCGGTATTGTATGTCGATGGGTGCAGGCGGATTTCCTGGTTGGCCTTCCGCGTCTCGCGGTCGATTGCCGCGAGGATCGCTCCCGGCTCGGCGACCGCGCTTCCCCGGCTGACCGATATCAGCCGGTTCATCTCGGCAAGGCTGAGAACCACACCGCGCGAGAGCGGCATCGCCTGCCCGTAATTGCCGGTGCCGGAGCCGCGCGGGGTCACGGGAACGCCATGCCGGTAGCACACGCGGAGCGTCTCGATCACCTCGGCTTCGTTCTTTGGCGAGACGACGATATCGGCGGTGACATGGTCGAGCTGGCGCTTCAGCACCGGCGAGTACCAGAAGAAGTCGCGGCTCTTCTGGCGGACGATCGCGGGATTGTCCTCGATCTTGATGCCGCCGAGGTCGGCCTTGAGGCGGGCGATGTCGGTCATGGCTCTGTCACCCGGTTCCCATGATGTCGTCGAGCTCCCGGAAGTCGGGGAGGGCCGTGTCGATCGGCCGGCCCGAGCGTAGCACCGTCCGGTCGGCCTGCGGGCGGGAGAGAAGCTCCGTCCAGGTCCGCGCCGGAAAGAGGACAAGGTCCGCCGGAAGCCCGGTCGCGATCCGGCCGCGGTCGGGCCGGCGCATCACATCCGCCGGGGTGCGCGTCACCGTTTGCGGCCAGTCGCCGAACGGATGGTCGAAGTGCGCGATCCGCACCGCCTCGCGGAAGACCTCGACGGCGTCGAGGTCGCCGTAGGCGTAGAACGGGTCGCGGGTATTGTCCGATGCAACCGCGACGCTGACGCCGCGGGCCCTCAGCTCATGTAGGAGCGTGATCCCGCGCCAGCGCGGTGTGCGCCCGCCCTGCCGGTCCTGCAGGTACATGTTGCAGAGCGGCAGCGAGACGATGGCAATGCCGGCCTCCGCCACCCGGTCCATCGTCGCGCCGGCGTCGGAATCCTCCTGCCGCGCCAGCGAGCAGCAATGCCCCGCCACGATCCGGCCGGGGAACCGGTTGCGGATCGCTGCCTCGGCGATAGCGCGGAGCGAGCGGGCGGCCGGATCGGCCGACTCGTCGACGTGGAAATCGAGGTCGAGCCCGCGCTCGGCGGCGGCTCGCATCATCAGGTCGAGCGCCCGGTCGAGTTCGGGCACCATGAAAGTTACGGCGCCGAGCACGCCCATGTGCCGCGCGACCGTTTCGACGATCTCGCCGGCAAAGCCGGGGTCGAGAAACAGGTCGATGGGGAAGAGCGACACCGCCTGCAGGTCGATCCGGCCAGCCCATTTCTCCCGCATCGCGGCAACCACCGGCCACGAGATGCGGTGCTGCGGCGGCAGCGAGTCGATATGGGTGCGCAACAGCGTCGTGCCGTGCGCATGAGCGGAGCGGAGGCTGAAATCCATGCGCCGCCGCACATCTTCCGCCGACCAGCGCCGGGTGCGGTCGTCGGCGACCGCGTCGAGCGCAGCCGGGAAAGTCCCGTCGGGATTGGGCTTCCGCGGCCAGATATGGGCCTTGTCGATGTGCGTGTGCATGTCCACGAAGCCCGGCCAGACCATTCCCCGCCGCATGTCGAACCTCGGCACGGCCGACTGACTGCCGGCAGCCGCAATGCGTTCGACCTTGCCGTCGGCGACGACAATGTCCGCGGCAACCAGGCCGTCTGGGTCCGGCGCGTCCGGCGCGCCGTCGAGGAGCGTCGCCGGCATCGTTGCATTGACCAGCGCGAACCGCCGCTCGGCAGGCACCGACGCGAAGCCGTTCGCCAACCTAGTTCTCCCGACGGACGGCGCTCTCATGCCAGCGCCGGAGGAGGAGGTGCGAGAACCAGCTGGTCAGCAGGAAGATGGCGACACCGGTCAGCGACAGGAGCACCAGCGCCGCGAACAGGCGCGGAATGTTCAGCCGGTGCTGGGCCTCGATCAGGCGGAAGGCGAGGCCGGCATTTTCCCCGGCGGTGCCGGCCGCGAACTCGGCGACCACCGCGGCAATCAGAGCCAGCCCGCCCGCGATCCGGAGCCCGGCTAGGAAGAAGGGGAGCGCGTTCGGGAGCCGTAGCCGGATCAGGGTCTGCCAGCGGCTGGCGCCGTAAAGCTCAAACAGGTTGAGGAGGTTGTGGTCGGTCGAGTGCAGGCCCTGCGCCGTATTCGACAGGATCGGGAAGAACGCCACCAGCCAGGCGCAGATGAGGAGCGCCTGCTCGGTGGTCGACGTGTAGATGAGGATCAGCGGCGCGATGGCGACGATCGGCGTCACCTGCAGGATGACCGCGTAGGGGAAGAGCGCCAGCTCCACCCAGCGCGACTGCGCCATGAAGATGGCGAGCGCCACGCCGGTCGCAAGGGCGATGGCAAGCGCAGTGAAGGTCGTGCCGAGGGTGATGCGGAGTGCCTTCAGCAGCATCTCCCAGTCGGTCTGGAAGGCTTCCACCACCCTCGCCGGGGAGGGCAGGATGTAGTGCGGGACGCGCGCAAAGTCGCAATAGGCCTGCCAGTTGAGGACGAGAAGCGCCAGCATCGTGAGCGGGATGGCGATCCGCATGAGCCGGTCGGCGCGCGGCGTGATCGGTTCGAGCCGCCGCCGCAGGCCGAGCGTGCCGAGCATGAGCAGGATGATCTCGGCGGGCAGGATCAGGCGGAAGAAGATGCCGCTGCGGTCGGCGTCCTCAGGCAGCGCGCCCTGCACTCCGGCGCTGAGCTCGGTGAAATGCCGGGCAAGGAAATCGACGCCCGAGGCGACGAGAACGGCGATGACCGCCCATTGCACCAGGGAAAGGCGGGCCGCCGGACGCGGCGGAAGCTCTTCGTCGCGCGACGATGAATCGATCAGGGTTTCCTTGGCCTCGACGCTCATAGGTGATCGCCCGGATTCATGGCCGAGTGGAGGGCGAACGAGACGTCGCGGCAGTAGTCGTTATAGACGGCCGAGGTGCGGAACTCCTCGCCGCGCGGGTGCGGCGCGTCGATGACTATGTCGCGGACGACCCGGCCGGGCCGCGCCGCCATCACCACGATGCGCTCCGACAGATAGACCGACTCGAAGACGGAATGGGTGACGAAGATGACCGTCCAGTGGAAGCGTTCCCACAATTCGAGAAGGTCGTTGTTGAGCTTGAAGCGGGTGATCTCGTCGAGCGCCGCAAACGGCTCGTCCATCAGGAGAAGCGCCGGCTTGGTAATGAGGGCGCGGGCAATCGAGACGCGCATCTTCATGCCGCCCGAAAGTTCGCGCGGATAGGCATTGGCAAACGTTTCCAGCCCGACCATGCGGAGGGTTTCCATGACCTCCGCTGCCGCAGCCCGCTTGCCTACGCCCTTCAAGCGGAGCGGCAGCCAGACGTTCTTGAATACCGTCGCCCACGGCATCAGCGTCGGCTCCTGGAAGACGAAGCCGATTTCCGGGCGCTCCGAATGCTGTCCGGCTTCGGCGGCCGGCCAGGCGATCGCGCCCGAGCTTGGCGCGCCGAGACCCGCGACGATGCGGAGCGCCGTCGACTTGCCGCAGCCGGACGGCCCCAGGAGGCTGATGAATTCGCCCTGCTTCACGTCGAGCGACATGTTCTGCAGGGCCAGCGTCCCGTTCGAGAATGTCTTCGAGATCGAGCGCAGCGAGACGAGCGGAGGCGCGTCGCCGCCGGCCGGGCGCGGCCGGTTCAGCGGGGCAGGGGTGAGCGCGGCATTCGACATCGTCGTGGTCGTGCTTCAGTTCGAACGAAGGGCGCGGCGTGCGTCGCCGCGCCCTTCGGGATCGGTTCCGTCGCCTACTTCGCGAGTTCCTTGCCGACGCCCTTGCAGACGAACTGGGTCGTGTAGACCTTCGACAAATCGAGGCCGGCCTTGACTACCTTGGCCGCCACCATCTTGTCGTAGAAGTCCTTCACCTGCGCGTCGGTGAAGCAGCCGATGCCGCCGTCCTTGGCGGAACCGGAGACGAGAAGGCCGTAATCCTTCATCTGCTTGATGGAGAACGCGATCTGCGCGTCGTCCATGTCGGCATTGTCCTTCTTGATCAGGTCGTTGGTCGCCTTGTTGTCACCGTAGAGGTAGTTGTACCAGCCGATGATCGAGGCTTCGACGAAGCGCTTGGTGATGTCGGGATTCTTGGCGACGTAGTCCTGCATGCCCTCGATCATGGTCGAGGTGGTCGAGTAGCCGGCGTCCGCCATGAGGAACACGGTCGGCTCGAATCCGCCTTCCTTCTTCACGGCGTAAGGCTCGGAGGTGAGGTAGCCCTGCTGCCCCGAATCCTTGTCGGCAAGGAACGGCGCGACGGAATAGTTGTAGGGCTTGCGCTGCTCGTCGGTGATTCCGGGGAAGGCCGACTTCATCCACTGGTAGCCGGTGGCGAAGAGGTCGTCGCCGATGAACATCGTCTTCAGCTTGGCGAGGTCGCCGAAGGTCTTCAGCCCGCTCTCCGGGTGGGCCATGATGATCTGCGGATCCTTCTGGAAGATCGCCGCGACTTCGACCACCGGCACGCCCTGCTCGGCCGCCGAGAAGGTCGCGAGCAGGTTGCCCTGCATGTAGAACTGGATCTTGCCGCCGAGCAGCATCGCCTGGTCGGCCTTCGGAATGATGGTCACTTTCAGCCCGTACTTCTCGTAGGTGCCGTCAACCACCGCCTGGTAGAAGCCGCCATGCTCGGCTTCCGCAACCCAGTTGGTGCCGAAGGTGATCTCGTCCAGCGCCAGCGCCGGGCCAGCGAGGCAGGCCACAGCCGCCCCTGCCGCCAGACCCAGCATCGTCTTCTTCAGCATGCCCATACTTGTTCTCCGCCTGTATCCGGCTTCCCTCCGGGGGAGCCTGTCCGGTGAAATTCGCTCGCTATCCTTCGGCGCTTGCGGCGCAAGGCCTGGTGCGCCCTGTCGAATATCGCAAGAGGTATGTATCGCAAGAGATATGCCAGCCGGCCGCCGCGCCGCGTACCTGCGGACGGCGCTTGCCGGCTGCTTCACCTACCTTAGGGCAAGGCGGTTGCACAAGAAAGCGGCAGTGGTGGAGCGCGGGCCTTGTCACCCAGCGGGCCCGGTCGTAGCGTTCGCGGCCCTCTCCTCGCCCCGGCTGAGTCATGGCCCGCGCCATCAACCCGTCCACCATCCGCGCTCCCTTCGCCAGGTACAGCCACGCGATGGAGGTTGTGCCCGGCCAGCGGCTGGTCTTCTGTTCCGGTCAGCTCGGGGTCGCCGCCAATGACGACGTCCCGGAGACCGTCGAGGAGCAGGCCGAGCTCTGCTTCAAGAATATCGCGGCGATCCTGCGCGATGCCGGCATGACCCTTGCCGACATCGTCCGACTCAACGCGTTCGTCACCGCCCGCCAGCATATGTTCGGCTACATGGCGGTGCGCGACCGCATGGTCGGCAATCCGCCGCCGGCCTCCACCCTCGTCATCGTCTCCGGCTTCACCCGCGAGGAGTTCCTCGTCGAGGTCGAGGCGGTAGCCGCCGCTCCGCTCCGCTAGAGATGCGGCTCTGGATCAAGGATCCGATCGCGGTCCTGGCGGAGGGGGCGGAACGCGGCGTCGTCGTCGAGGACGGCAGGATCACCGAGTTGGTCGGGAAGGGTGCCGAGCCGAAGGCGCCGGCCGACCGGACGTGGGATGCCTCCCGCCACGTCGTCATTCCGGGCCTCATCAACACGCACCACCACTTCTTCCAGACGTTGACCCGTGCGCATCCTGCCGCGATCAACAAGGAGCTCTTTCCGTGGCTGAAGGCGCTCTATCCGATCTGGGCGCGGAGCGTTAAGCCGGAGGCCTTCCGGCAGGCGACCCGGCTGGCGCTGACCGAGTTGATGATGTCCGGCTGCACGTGCGCCTCGGATCATCACTACCTCTACCCGGCCGGCCTCGAATCGGCGATGGACATCCAGGCGGAAGAGGCGGAGCGCGTCGGCATCCGCATGACGCTTACCCGCGGCTCGATGAACCTCTCGGTGAAGGATGGCGGCCTGCCGCCCGACAGCGTCGTCCAGGACGAGGACACGATTCTGGCCGACTGCGAGCGCGTGCTCCGCCGCTACCACGACCCGGGCGAGGGTGCGATGCTGCAGGTGGCGCTCGCCCCTTGTGCCCCGTTCACCGTGACCAAGCGCCTGATGGTCGACAGCGTCGGCCTTGCCGAGAAGTACAAGTGCCGGCTCCACACGCATCTCGGCGAGACGCGCGACGAGGACGAATATTGCCTCGCGCACTTCGGCTGCCGGCCGGTCGACTATCTCGAGGAATGCGGCTGGCTCGATCCGCGGGTCTGGCTGGCGCACGGTATCCACTTCACCGACGAAGAGGTTCATCGTCTCGGCCGCCACCGGGTCGGCGTCTGCCACTGCCCGACCTCCAACATGACGCTCGCTTCCGGTCAGTGCCGCACGAAGGAGCTCGAGGCCGCCGGCTCGCCGGTCGGGCTCGGCGTCGACGGTTCGGCGTCGAACGACAATTCCAACTTGATGGAGAGCGTGCGCCACGCGTTGATGCTGAACCGGCTCACCTATGACGCCGCCTCGGTCACCCATCTTGACGCCTATCGCTGGGCGACCGAAGGCTCGGCGCGGCTCCTCGGCCGCTCCGACCTCGGCGCGATCGCTGCCGGAAAGCAGGCAGATCTCGCGCTTTACACCCTCGACGAACTCCGCTTCTCCGGCGCCGGCGATCCGCTCGCCGCGCTGGTGCTTTGCGGCGCCTACGAGGCCGACCGCGTCATGGTGAAGGGCGAGTGGAAGGTCGAGGACGGCATGCCGACGGGGATCGACGTGGCCCGCCTCCGCCACGAGCACGGCGCCGCGGCCAAGGCCTTCCTCGAAGCGCTGTGATCTGAAGCTTCCGTCGAGGCTCGGCCTTCGGCCTCGCACCTCAGGATGGCGGCACAGGTCCGGCGCGAGCCGCCAAGGACGCCCGAAGTCACCCACCGGTGTCGACGTCGCGCGCTTCCGCCGCCAGTATGGCGCGGCGGCGAAGGCGTTTCTCGCCTCGCCCGGACCGGGCGCTTGCTAGTTACCCTTCACGATCATCTGGTGAACGCTGAACACGGAGCGGGAGGCCGGGTCGACCGTCACCCGCACCCAATGCACGTTGGGGCTGCCGAACGTCTCCAGGCGCGTGAAGTTCTCCAGAAGGTCGGCCTGCTGCATGAGCGGCTTGTCGAGCTTGAAGAAGTGGGTGTCGCCGTGGACGAGCAGCACCTGACCCGGATAGGCCCGCGTCTCTTCGACCAGCGCGGCAAGGAAGGCGTAGTAGCCGTCCGCCGACGGGGACTCGCGCTCGTTGACCCCCTCGGTTTCCGGAACGTCGAACCACATGTCGGCCTGGATCACGATGACGATGCCGGGCGCACTGGCGGTCTTGGCCGCGGCGAAGGCCTCGCGCAGCCAGGCGATATTGGCGGCGTCGCGTTCTGCGTATTCGGCGTTGTCGGCGGCGCACTGCTCCGGCGTCCGCGCGCTCTTGGCCGTGCATTCCTTGTCGTCGTGCACCTTGTTGTTGTTGGAGCCGGGGACGTTAAGGCCGACAAAGACGATGCCGCCGTGAACGAAGCGGACGTTCTCGACGAATTTCTCGCCGGGCTTGCCCTGATGCTCGAGGGCCATCGGGGTCATCCCGAAGCTCTCGGGCTTGGCGAACATCACCTTGCGGAGATGATCCAGGCGTTCGAGGTTGTCGTAGCCGCCGTTATTGGTGCGGTGGCAGTCCGTCCATTCGTTGTCGCCAGGAATGTAGACCAGCGGCGCCTTGAACGTGTTGAAGTAG
>DASRGK010000041.1:0-66780 GCA_035651055.1 Bauldia sp. | reverse complement strand
CGGCTCCACGAAAGAACCGGAGAAGCTCATGCCGACGATCGCCCTGGTCGACGACGATCGCAACATCCTTGCGTCCGTCGCGATTGCGCTGGAATCCGAGGGATACCGCGTCCAGACCTATACCGACGGCGCCTCCGCGCTCGACGGCTTTCAGGCGGGCCCGCCCGACCTCGCCATTCTCGACATCAAGATGCCGCGCATGGACGGAATGGAACTGCTGCGCCGCCTCCGCCAGAAGACCGACCTGCCGGTCATCTTTCTCACCTCCAAGGACGACGAGATCGACGAGTTGTTCGGCCTCAAGATGGGCGCCGACGATTTCATCAAGAAGCCCTTCTCGCAGCGCCTTCTGGTCGAGCGAGTCAAGGCCGTGCTCCGCCGTTTCCAGCCGAAGGACGCCGTCCCCGCCGACGGCGCGGCGAGGAAGGGCGTCGAGGCGACGCGCCACCTCGAGCGCGGCGCGCTTGCCATGGACCAGGAGCGCCATACCTGCACCTGGAACGGCCAGCCGGTCACGCTCACCGTGACCGAGTTCCTCATCCTCTATGCGCTTGCCCAGCGCCCGGGGGTGGTGAAGAGCCGGAACGCCCTGATGGACGCCGCCTACGACGATCAGGTCTATGTCGATGACCGCACCATCGACAGCCACATCAAGCGGCTCCGCAAGAAGTTCAAGGTGGTCGATGCCGACTTCGACATGATCGAGACGCTCTACGGCGTCGGTTATCGCTTCAAGGAGGTCTAGCCGGGAGCGGGGAGCCGGGATGCCGCGATGACGGCGGAAGTCCACCAGGAGAATGTGGTCGCCGGCGCCCCGGCCGCGCCGCGCAAGAGCCGTTTCCGGCGCGCCGCCACCCGCTTCTGGCGGGCGATCGGCTTCAATGCCTTTTCGAGCCTGACCCGCCGCATCGTCGTCCTCAACCTCGTCGCGCTCGTCCTCCTCGTCTCCGGCATCCTCTACCTCAACCAGTTCCGCAAGGGCCTCATCGACGCCCGCGTCGAGAGCCTGCAGACCCAGGGCGAGATCATCGCCAGCGCCATCGCGGCGTCCGCGACCGTCGATACCAGCACCATCATCATCGACCCCGACAAGCTCCTCGACCTGCAGGTCGGGCAGAGCAACTCGGCCGACCAGTTCCCGAGCTACGAGTTCGCGATCAACCCGGAAAAGGTCGCCCCGGTCCTCCGCCGCCTGATCTCGCCGACCAAGACCCGCGCCCGCGTCTATGACCGCGATGGCACGCTCATCGTCGATTCGCTCAACCTCTATTCGCGCGGCCAGATCCTGGGCTTCGACCTGCCGCCGCCGGCCGCGGGCAGCGAGCCCTCGCTCTTCGACCGGGTCTGGCGCTGGATCAACCTGTGGCTCCAGCGCTCCGACCTGCCGCGCTACACCGAGCTGGGCGGCGCCAACGGCAAGGGCTACCCGGAGGTCGCCGATGCGCTTGCCGGCACGTCCAACAACATCGTCCGCGTCACCAAGCAGGGCGAGCTGATCGTCTCGGTCGCCGTGCCGATCCAGCGCTTCGGCGTGCTGCGCGGCGCGCTCCTCCTCTCCACCCAGGGCGGCGACATCGACACCATCGTCCATGCCGAGCGCCTGGCGATCGTCCGTGTCTTCGTCGTCGCCGCGATCGTCACCATGCTTCTCTCGTTCCTGCTCGCCGGCACCATCGCGGTGCCGCTCCGCCGGCTCGCCGACGCGGCCGACCGCGTTCACCGCGGGCTTCGTTCGCGGCCGGAGATCCCCGATTTCACCAGGCGCCGCGACGAGATCGGGCACTTGAGCCGGGCCGTCCGCGACATGACCGGCGCGCTCTACGACCGCATCGAGGCGATCGAGAAATTCGCCGCCGACGTTTCGCACGAGCTGAAGAACCCGCTGACCTCGCTGCGGAGCGCCGTCGAGACGCTGCCGCTCGCCAGGACCGACGCGGCGAAGGCGCGTCTCACCGGCATCATCCAGCACGACATCCGGCGCCTCGACCGCCTGATCAGCGACATTTCCAATGCTTCGCGCCTCGATGCCGAACTGGGCCGGCAGGCGGCGGCGCCGGTCGATCTTCGCCAGGTGCTGAACGCGGTCGTCAGCATCGCCCGCGACACCGCGCCGCCCGAGGGTCCGAAGTTCCGGCTGGACATCGCCCCGGCGCCTCCCGGCGCCTACGTCATCCTCGGCCATGACAGCCGGCTCGGGCAGGTCTTCAACAATCTTCTGGACAATGCCCGCTCATTCTCGCCCCAATCCGGGCTTGTCCGTGTCGCCATCCGGCCGATCGGTGAGCCATCCGAGGCGATCGAAGTGGTTGTCGAGGACGACGGACCGGGGATCAGGCCGGACCAGTTCGAGCGAATCTTCGAGCGATTCTATACGGATAGGCCCGAGCAGGAGGCCTTCGGGCAGAACTCCGGCCTCGGCCTTTCCATCAGCAAACAGATCGTCGAAGCCCACGCCGGCACGATCGAAGCGTCGAACCGGCTGCGCCCGTCCAAGGAGCCGGGAGCCCCGCCGACGGTGCTCGGCGCGCGCTTAACCGTCCGCCTTCCCAAGGCATGAGCATCGTCCACGCCACCGCGGCCCTTGTCGGCGGCCGCGGCGTCCTCATCCGTGGCGCGTCCGGGAGCGGCAAGTCATCGCTTCTCCTTGCGCTCATCGATCGCGCCCCGGCCGAATGCCGGCTGGTAGCCGACGATCGGGTGGAACTGTCCGTTGAGGATGGCCGATTGGTTGCGCGCGCCCCCGAGGCGATCGCGGGCCTGTTCGAAATACGCGGCCTCGGCATTGTCCGCCGCGACCACGTCTCTCCGGCCGACGTGGACTTGGTCGTCGACCTGAAACCGCTTGCCGAATGTCCCCGGCTGCCGTCGGACGAGGAAAAGCGGATTGTCCTTGAAGGCGTCGCCCTCCCGCGACTGATCCTGCCGGCCAATGCCGCCGATGGCGCCGTCCGCGTACGCGCCGCGCTCGCCCTGATGGAGTAGAGGCGATGCCGCAACCGCGAAAAGACCGACGCGTTTCCTCTTGCAATGCGGAATCATATGTCGAAGATGTGCCCCCGGCCGGGCCATTCCCGTGCCGCTGGGCGCGAGGATTGAGCCGGAAGGCGACGGGATGATCGGACTGGTCCTCGTCACGCATGGGAGACTTGCGGTCGAATTCCGGGCCGCGCTCGAACACGTCGTTGGCGCGCAGACACAGATCGAGACCATCTCGATCGATCCTGATGATGACGTTGAGCGAAGACGACGCGACATCCTCGAAGCGGTGGCGCGGGTCGATGCCGGATCCGGCGTGATCATCCTCACCGACATGTTCGGCGGCACACCGTCGAACCTGGCGATCTCGGTGATGGAAGCCGGCAAGACCGAGGTGATTGCGGGCGTCAATCTGCCCATGCTGATCAAACTGGCGAGCGTCCGGGGCGAGAAGAGCCTGATCGAGGCGATTTCCGACGCTCAGGATGCCGGTCGCAAGTACATCAACGTCGCCAGTCAGGTCCTTCACGGCAAATAGCGGCGATGGCTCCTTCGGACCAACCGAGAGCCTCATCCGGCGAGGCCGTGGTCTCCAAAGACCTCACAATCGTCAACAAGAAGGGTCTCCACGCCCGCGCTTCCGCTCATTTCGTCCGCTGCGCAGAAGGCTTCGATGCCGATATCACCGTTTCGAGGGATGGCACGACCGTCGGCGGCACCTCGATCATGGGACTGATGATGCTCGCGGCAGGGATCGGATCGGTCATCCGCGTTGAAGCGCGGGGTCACGACGCTAACGCAGCCGTCGCTGCGCTGGCGGACCTGGTGGCCGACCGCTTCGGCGAAGAAGAATAGCTTTGCGGCCCTTCGCATAAAGAAATCGTTATATCGTTATTGCCGCCGTCGCTTGGAGAGGCTATAAGCGCGCGCTTCAAGCGAACAGCAGGGAATTGCCATGGTTTCGTCGGCCAACGACTACGTCGTAAAGGACATCGATCTCGCCGCCTGGGGGCGGAAGGAGATCGACATGGCCGAGACCGAGATGCCCGGCCTCATGGCCACCCGCGAGGAATACGGCCCGTCGCAGCCGCTGCGCGGCGCACGGATCGCCGGCTCGCTTCACATGACTATCCAGACGGCGGTGTTGATCGAGACCCTGAAGGCGCTCGGCGCCGAAGTTCGCTGGGCGTCCTGCAACATCTATTCGACGCAGGATCATGCCGCCGCAGCGATCGCGGCGTCGGGGACCCCGGTTTTCGCCGTCAAGGGCGAATCCCTCGAGGAATACTGGAACTACACGCACCGCATTTTCGAATGGGCGGAGGGCGGCTTCCCCAACATGATCCTCGACGACGGCGGTGACGCGACCTTGCTGCTTCATCTCGGCATGCAGGCGGAAACCAATCCTTCGGTCGTCGGACACCCGACCAATGAGGAGGAGGAAGTTCTCTTCGCCTCGATCAAGGCTCGGCTGAAGGAGCAGCCCGGTTGGTACACCGCCGCCGCCAGGAACATCCGCGGCGTCACCGAGGAGACCACCACCGGCGTGAAGCGCCTCTACCAGATGGCGAAGGAAGGCCGGCTTCTCTTCCCGGCGTTCAATGTCAACGATTCTGTCACCAAGTCGAAGTTCGACAATCTCTACGGCTGCCGGGAATCGCTGGTCGACGGCATCCGCCGGGGTACCGACGTGATGATGTCCGGCAAGATCGCGATGGTCGCCGGGTTCGGCGATGTCGGCAAAGGCTCGGCCGCTTCCCTTCGCCAGGCGGGCTGCCGCGTGATGGTCGCGGAGATCGATCCGATCTGCGCGCTGCAGGCCGCCATGGAAGGCTACGAGGTGACAACTATGGACGAGGCCGCGCCTCGTGCCGACATCTTCGTCACGGCCACCGGCAACGTCGACGTGATCACGCTCGACCATATGCGTGCGATGAAGCACCGGGCGATTGTGTGCAACATCGGGCATTTCGACAGCGAGATCCAGGTTGCTGCCCTTCGGAACTACCGGTGGCACAACGTGAAGCCACAGGTCGATGAAATCGAGTTCCCGGACGGCAAGCGCATCATCCTTCTGTCGGAGGGCCGGCTGGTGAACCTCGGCAATGCCATGGGCCATCCGAGCTTTGTCATGTCGGCGAGCTTCACCAACCAGACGCTGGCGCAGATCGAGCTGTTTACGCAGCCGGAGAAATACGAGCGCAAGGTCTATACTCTGCCGAAGGTCTTGGACGAGAAAGTCGCCCGGCTCCACCTGCAGAAGATCGGCGTCAAGCTGACTGAGCTTACCGGCCGCCAAGCCTCCTACATCGGTGTCGGCCCGAACGGCCCGTTCAAGCCCGAGCACTATCGGTACTGAAAATTAACCAGGTTGGCGGGACTCTCCTTTGCCCGCCGACCGGACGCCGCGGCCGTTTTTTGGTCCCGGGCGCTTCCCACGCGATTCCGCCAGACGTTAGAGTAAGGTGATTCGCGAGAGGCGCCGGGGCCGCCCGCGATCCGTACAGATTCCCTTGAGTGCGGGTGGGCAGGGGGCCTTTGCATGCGGCGGCATGGCGAGAGGAGAGGGGCGATTCGGGCCGCAGGCCCGGCGCTCGCGCTTCTCGCCGCGCTTGCCTCACTCAATCCTGCCGTTGCTGCGACAGAGTCTCTCCTCGATGCAATCGACCCGTCCCGGGTCGTGCTTGCTGCTGTCGTTATCGGCGTCGTCGGGTTTGCCGTCCTGTCCTCTGTCGCGTTGATGCGCGCGCGAAGTCGCGCCGAGGCGGAAAACGTCGAGCTCAAGGGCCTCGTCGGCAACCTCAAGGCGGAGGCCGACCGGGCCGAAGCGTTGGTCAATTCGGACGACCAGTACATCGTCGCCTGGGGTGCTCCGGGCGAGCCGCCGCTGGTCGCCGGGCGTTTGACTAGCGTGCCCGAGGCGCCCGTCGAACGCGAAGCGGTTATCCGCTTTGCATCGTGGCTCCAGCCGGAATCGGTGCAGCGGCTCGAACGCGGTATTGCGCGACTGCGTGAGCGTGGCGAGGCCTTTACTCTCACCCTGGCGACATCGGCAAGCAGGATCATCGAAGCCGTCGGCCGCACCGTCGGAGGGCTTGCCGTGGTTCGCTTCCGCGACCTGTCGGGCGACCGCCTCGCGCGCGCCGAGATTCAGGCCGAGCATGAGATGCTGATCGGCGAAGTCGGGGCGATGAAGGCCATGCTTTCCGCCGCGCCCATGCCGATCTGGCTTCGCGACGGGCAGGGTCGCCTGACCTGGGTGAACGAGGCCTATGCCGCGGCGGTCGAGGCGGACGACGGCGGGGCCGCAGTCGAGCGCGGCATCGAGCTGCTTGATACCGCCAGCCGGAACGTCATCCGCGACGCTCACCACGGCGATCCGGTCTTCCTCCGTCGCATGCCGGCGATCGTCGCCGGCACCCGTCGAATCTTCGACGTTGCCGATATCGCGTCGGCAGGCGGAAGTGCCGGTATCGCCGTAGATGTGACGGCGACCGAGGAGGCCGAGGCGGCGCTGCGGCGCGAGGTTGATTTCAACGCGCGCACGCTCGACCAGCTCGCCACCGCGGTTGCCATATTCGGTTCCGACCGGCGGCTCCGCTCCTACAACGCCGCCTATCGCAGTCTCTTCGACCTGGACGCAGCATTCCTCGACTCGCATCCCGAAGAGAACGCCGTTCTCGACCGCCTCCGGCAGGCGCGGAAGCTTCCCGAACAGGCCGATTTTCGGACATGGCGGGCGGACCTGCTTGCCGCCTACCGCTCGCTCGAATCGCGAGAACACTGGTGGCATCTGCCCGATGGTCAGACGCTTCGCGTCATCGCCAATCCAAATCCGCAGGGCGGCATGACGTGGGTCTACGAGAACGTCACCGAGCGGCTCGACCTCGAGAGCCGCTACAATGCCCTCATCCATGTCCAGGGCGAAACCCTCGATCATCTTACCGAGGGTGTCGCCGTGTTCGGTTCCGACGGCAAGCTTCGCCTCCACAATCCGTCTTTCGCGGTGATCTGGAATCTCGATCACCGGCTCCTCGATCGCGAGCCGCACGTCGCCGAGATCGTGGAAGCCTGTCGCCAGTCGGGCGACAATGCGGCTGAATGGACGCGTTTCACGGCGGCAGTGGCCGGCCTCGACGAGACCCGCTCCAGCGTCTCCGGGCGCATGGAACGGGCCGACGCCCACGTCATCGATTACGCCGCGATACCGCTCCCCGACGGCCAGACGATGGTCACCTTCGTCGATGTTACCGACAGCCTCGAAAAGGCCCGCGCGCTCACCGAGCGCAACGAAGCGCTCGAAGCGGCAGATGCGCTGAAGAACGCCTTCATCCACCACGTGTCCTATGAGCTGCGGTCTCCGCTAACCAACATCATCGGCTTCACCCAGCTTCTCGCCGATCCTCGGGTCGGCTCGCTCAATCCGCGCCAGCGCGAATATGTCGGTTATGTCATGTCGTCGAGCGACGCCTTGCTGGCGCTCGTCAACGACATTCTCGATCTCGCCACGATCGACGCGGGCATCATGGAATTGGAACTCGGCGAGGTAGACGTTGCCGGCGTGGTGGCGGCCGCTGTCGACGGGCTGAAGGACCGGCTGGCCGAGAAGCGCATTACCCTGCGTCAGGAGATCGATCCGCGATCGGGCTCGCTCATTGCGGATGCCAAGCGGGTCCGCCAGATATTGTCCAATCTGATCGCCAATGCGATCGGCTTCTCGCCCGACGGCGGTGAGGTCCGCATAGCGGCCGCGCGCGAAGGCGGGGAAATCGTGTTTACGATCTCCGATCAGGGTCCGGGAATGCCGCCGGACTTCGCGTCGCGTGCCTTTGAGCCATTCGCCAGCCGCAGTCAGGGCGCCGCGCGGGGCGGTGTCGGACTGGGCCTGACCATCGTGAAGAGTTTCGTGTCGCTCCATGGCGGGACCGTCGAGATCGCTTCGGCCGAGGGCCAGGGATCGACGGTCACGGTGCGCCTTCCGCTGAGACCCGCGGCCACTGCGGCCGCCGCCGAATAGATTCGACCGTGGCATCGGACTTCGACGTCATCGCCGTCCTCGAAGATGAGACGGCAACGCTCCGGCTTGCGGAGGATGTCGGGATGATCCTTCTGCCGGGCGATTCGGTCGCGCTGTCCGGCGACCTCGGCGCCGGGAAGACCACCTTCGCACGGGCGCTCCTCCGCGCGCTGGCGGATGATCCGGCGCTCGAAGTGCCGAGCCCCACGTTCACGCTCGTGCAATCGTATCCAGGCCGCATTTCGGTCGCGCATTTCGACCTCTATCGGGTACGGACAGCGGCGGAGCTGGACGAGCTGGGCTTCGAGGAGGCTCTCGCAGAGGGCGCTGCTCTGGTCGAGTGGCCGGAGCGCGCGGAGGGCCGTCTGTCGCCGGCGAGTATGCGGATTGCCTTTGAAGTCCAGGGCGCCGGAAGGAGGGCCCGGATCACCGCATCCGGAACACAAGCGGCAAGGCTTTCGCGCACCTTCGCGATCCGCGCATTTCTCGACAGCGCGGGCTGGCGCGGAGCCGCTCGCAGCTACCTTCAGGGCGATGCTTCGACGCGAAGGTATGAGCGCGTTCGGAGCGGCGACAACTCGGCGATCCTGATGGATTGGCCTTCCCGGCAGAAGGATGCGCCATCCGATCCGCGGGCAGCGCATCGCGCCCAGGAAGTCGGCGCCTTTGCCGCGGTCGGCATGGCGCTCCGCGCGCTTGGGCTTAGCGCTCCGAAGGTGAAGGCCATGGATCGGCCGGCCGGTTTCCTTCTGCTCGAAGATCTGGGGTCGGAGGGCGTGCTTGTCGGCGGCGAGCCCGACGCCCAAAAGTACAGGATCGCGATCGAAGTTCTCGCAACCATTCACGGTCGGCCGCGACCGGAAGAGCTCCCGCTCCTTGATGGGACCACGCACCGTTTGCCGCGCTACACGGCGGACGCCTTGGCCGCGGAGCTCGGAATATTCCTCGATTGGTACTTTTCCCGGGCAGTCGGCAAGGTCGCCGACGAGCCGGTGCGGCAGGCTTTTGCTGCCGCCTGGTCCGAGCCGCTGCGGCGATTGAACGATTCGGAGAAGAGCTGGGTTCTCCTCGATGTGCACTCGCCGAACCTGCTGTGGCTGCGGGAGCGAGCCGGGCTCGCGCGGATCGGCCTTCTCGATTTTCAGGACATGATGATCGGGCCGTCGGCCTATGACGTCGCTTCGCTCGCCCAGGATGCGCGGGCGACCGTTTCGCCGGACCTCGAACGCGCGCTGAAAGAACATTACATCGATCTTCGATCCGCCGATTCGGGTTTCGATCGCGAATCGTTCGAGGCGGTCTATGCGATTCTGGCGGCACAACGCGCCACGAAGATTCTAGGGGTCTTCGCCCGGCTGGCCGCACAGGGTAAGTCACAGTATCTGCGGCATATTCCGCGCCTCCGTGAATATCTCCGACGGAGCCTTGCCCATCCCGCGCTGACCGGCTACGCGCAGTGGTATCGGAACCATCTGCCTCCTGAAGCCTAGGCGGGACGACCTGATGAAATTGCCGAGCCTCAACCGCCCCAAGCGGGCGATGGTGCTTGCCGCCGGCATCGGCAAGCGCATGCGCCCGCTCACCGCCACCGTTCCGAAGCCGTTGATCGAAGTGGGTGGCAGGGCACTGATCGACTATTCGCTTGATCGGCTGGAGCGTGCCGGCGTCGAGACCGCGGTGGTCAATGTCCACTACCTGGCCCATCTCCTTGTGGCGCATCTTGCCCGCCGGAAACGGCCGCGGATCATCATGTCGGACGAGCGCGCCGAACTTCTCGACACCGGCGGCGGCGTCCGCAAAGCCTTGGCAAACTTCGACAATTCGCCGTTTTACCTGCTCAACTCCGACACCTTCTGGATCGAGGGCGCGCGCCCCAATCTCGACTGGCTGGCCGCGGGCTGGGATGACGCGGCGATGGACGTGCTCCTGCTGCTTGCGCCGACGGTCAAGGCGATCGGCTATGCCGAGCGCGGCGACTTCCGCATGGACGCCGCCGGCAGGCTTTATCGCCGCAAGGAACGGGAGGTTGTCCCCTTCGCCTATGCCGGCGCCGCGATCATCCATCCGCGCCTCTTCGAAGGCAGCCCCGAGGGCGCTTTCTCCTTGAATCTGTTGTTCGATCGGGCGATCGAGGCGGGGCGGCTGGCGGGGGTGCGGATGGACGGCCTGTGGCTGCACGTTGGGACGCCGGACGCGATCGCCGAGGCGGAGCTTTCGATCGCCGACAGCGCGGCATGAAATGAGCGGCCGCGACCGCGTTTTCACGATTCCGTTTGGAGTTCCGTTCCTTCCCACGCTCGCCGACGCGGTTCTAGACGGGCGTCTCGGCAGGCTCGACCGCACCGACCCGCTGGCCCTGGCGGGGACAACCATCCTTCTGCCGACGCGGCGCGCCGTCCGCGCCCTGCGCCAGACCTTCGCGGAACGGCTCGGCGCCGCCGGAATCCTGCCGCGGATACGGGCGCTCGGCGACGTCGACGAGGAGGAGCATCTCCTCGCCCCTGCTGCCGAAGAGCGGGGAGACGGTCTCCTGTTACCCCCGGCGATCGATCCGCTGCAGCGCCGGCTGGTCCTGACGCGGCTCGTTCTTGCCTGGGGAAGGGCGGTTCGCCGGAGCCTGTTCCAGATCGGTCCGGACGAATCCGTGCTGATCCCGGCCTCATCCGCCGATTCCGTGAAGCTCGCCGGCGATCTCGCGCGGCTCATCGACGACCTGGCGATTGCGAGGCTCGAATTCGATTCCGTCGCCGGAATCGTCCCGGAAGACCACGCGCGCTACTTCCAGCTCACCCTCGATTTTCTCAGGATTGCGGCCGAGCAGTGGCCGAAATACTTGTCGGAACAAGGACTTGCGGACGTAGCGAGGCGCCGGGACGAGCTTCTGCGGGCGGAAGCGGAGCGCCTGAAATCCGCCGTTCCGGAAGGCCCGGTGATAGCCGCGGGATCGACCGGGAGCATTCCCGCGACCGCCGCCCTCCTGAAGGCAATAACCCAGATTGAGCAAGGCTTTGTGGTCCTGCCCGGGCTCGACCAGAGCCTCGACGAGGCCTCGTGGCAGGCGGTCGGGATGGAGACCTCGGACGGCCTCGGATCGAGCTGGAATCACCCCCAGTTCGGCCTGAAACAGCTTCTGAACAGCCTTGGAGTCGGACGGGCCGACGTGGTCCCGCTTGCCGAGGCGACAAGTGCGCTGAAGGCGCGGGGACAACTCGTCTCCGAAGCGCTCCGTCCGGCGGTGACGACCGACCGCTGGTCGGGTTTCGTCCTGCCGGAGATCGGAGCCGCCCTCGCCGACGTCGACTTCATCGTCGGGCGAAACGAACAGGAGGAGGCGCTCGCGGTCGCGGTCGCGGTGCGCCAGGCGCTGGAGAAGCCGGACGCACGGGTGGCCGTGGTGACGCCCGACCGCACGCTCGCCCGCCGCATCGCCGCCGAACTGAGACGCTGGAAGATTGAAGCCGACGACTCGGCGGGCGCGCCGCTGGCGCTGCTTCCGCCCGGCATCTTCGCACGTCTGGTTGCGGAAGCTGTGCTGGCCGAGGGCGATCCGGTGAAGCTGCTGGCGCTCCTCAAGCACCCCTTTGCCGCGTTCGGCATGGACCGCTTCGACTGCCGGCGCGCGGCGCGCAATCTCGAGATCGCGCTCTTCCGCGGCCGCCGCCTTCCCGGCGGTCTCGCCGCGCTCATTCCGGCGCTCGCGGCCTCGCGGAAGGAGCGCGAGGACGGGAAGGAACATGTTCCGCTGGCGCGGCGGCGGCTGCGCGACGACGAATGGCGCGCGGCGGAGTGGCTGGTCGAGAAGATCGTCGCGGTGCTGGGTCCGATGGAGGCGCGGCTCCGCGCCGGTCCGGTGAGCGCGGCCGAGGCGGCGGCGCTGCTTCGGGACGCCCTGTCCGGCGCCGCGGCCGGCAAGGACGGCGACGACGAGCTTCTGTGGACCTCGAACGGCGGCGCGGCGCTTCTCCGAATCCTCGACGGCCTGTCGGAAGGCGGCCGCGAGCTGGTTCTGGCCGGCGAGGACGTTCCCGATTTCCTCGCCGCACTTCTCGCCGACGCGGCTGTCACGAGGCCCGCCGGAGCCGACCCGCGGGTCAGCATTTTCGGGACGCTCGAAGCCCGGCTGCAGTCGGCGGACCTGCTCGTCATGGCCGGCCTCGACGAGGGCGTGTGGCCATCGGCGCCGCGCACCGACCCGTGGCTGTCGCGCGCCATGCGCGCCGCGATCGGGCTGGCGCCGCCCGAGCGCCGCATCGGACAGGCCGCGCACGACTTCGTCGAGAATTTCGGTGCGCCGCGGGTCATCGTCAGCCGCGCCGAGAAACGGAACGGCGCCCCGACCGTCCCCTCGCGCTGGCTGCAGCGGTTGACGGCGCTCGCCGGCGAGGACGCGATGGCGCCGGCGCGTGCCCGCGGCGACGTCCATGTCGGTCTCGCGCGCGAACTCGACGATGTCCCGATCCCGCGCCCCGTCCGGCGTCCGCGCCCGACGCCGCCGGTTGCCGCGCGTCCGCGCAGCCTCTCGATCACCGAGATCGAGACGCTGGTCCGCGACCCTTATGCGATCTACGCACGCCGGGTGCTCCGCCTGGAAGAGCTGGAGCCGCCGGGCCGCGTCCCCGACTACGCCCTGCGGGGTTCGCTCATGCATCAGGCGATCGGGGATTTCACCAAGGCCTGGGACGGCGGCTACGACGGCATCGCCGAAGCCAGGCTGCGCGAAGTGGGCGAGAAGGTGCTCGCCGAGATCGCCGGCTTTCCCGATATCCACGCCATCTGGTCGCACCGCTTCCGCGCGATTGCGCGCTGGCTGATCGAATGGGAGGCCGGCCGCGCCGGCAAGGTCGAGAAGCGGTTCGCCGAGATCTCCGGCGCGCTGTCGCTCGACATGCCGGCGGGCGAATGGAAGCTGCGCGGGCGCGCCGACCGGATCGACCTGCGCCGGGACGGGCGGGTCGACATCTTCGACTACAAGACCGGCACGCCGCCTTCGGCGCGTGAGGTCCTGATCGGCTTTGCGCCGCAACTTGCCCTCGAAGGCGGCATGGTCCGCCTCGGCGCCTTCGACGGCGTCCCGGCCGGCCGGGAGATCGGCGAGATGGGGTGGATCGGCCTCAGCAAGGTCGAGTGGGGCGATCCGGAGAAATCGGCGGTCGACCGCGACTGGACCGCCGACCAGGTCGTCGATCGCGTGCTGGAGGAATTCAAGCGGCTGATCGCCTCCTACGACCTGCCGGAGACCGGCTACCGCTCGCGCGCCCGGCCCAAGTTCCAGGAGCGCTACGCCAGCCCCTATGACCATCTTGCCCGCTTCCACGAATGGGCCCTGGTCGAGGGCGAGGAGGATTTCCTGTCATGGCCCGCGGCGCCAAAGGCGTAGTCCTTGACGAGGCGACGCGGCGGGCGCAGGCCGACGCCTCGAATCCGCGCGCCTCGGCCTGGGTTTCGGCCAATGCCGGCTCGGGCAAGACCTTCGTCCTGGCGCAGCGCGTCGTTCGCCTTCTGCTTGCCGGCACCGACCCCGCGCGCATCCTCTGCCTCACCTTCACCCGCGCCGCCGCCGCCGAAATGGCCAAGCGCGTCTTTGCCCGGCTGGCGGAATGGACGCGCCTCGACGACGACGAACTGGGGAAGGAGATCGAGGCGATCGAGGGCCGCCGTGCGGGGCCGCGCGAACTGGCCGAAGCGCGCCGGCTGTTTGCCCGGGCGCTCGAAACGCCGGGCGGGCTGAAGGTCCAGACCATCCACGCCTTCTGCGAGCGGCTGCTGCACCAGTTCCCATTCGAGGGAAACGTGCCCGGCCACTTCGAGATGCTCGACGAGCAGAACCAGACCGCGCTCGCCGTCGAGGCGCGGAAGGCGACCATCGCCAAGGCCGCCGCCGACCGGGGAGGCCTTCTCGGCGAGGCGCTCGCCGAGGTGCTCGCCCATACCAGCGATTTCGGCATGGAGCTCGCTATCGCGGAACTGGTGCGCAAGCGCGACCGCCTGCGGACATGGATCGTCGCGTCGGACGGGCTCGACCGGGCGATCGAGGACCTGCGCGGCGAACTCGGAGTCCAGCCGGGCGAGACGCCGGAGACGGTGGAAGCAGCAATCCTCGGCGAGTCGCTCTTCCTCGGCGGCGAACTGGCGAAACTGCACCGGCATCTCTGCGAGGGCGGCCCCAAGGACCAACAGGCGGCAAAACGCCTCGGCCCGTGCGTCGAGCTGGCCGAGCCGGAGAGACGCATCGCCTCCTATCTCGATTTCTGGATGACCGGCGAGAAACTGCGCGTGGCGGACAAGATCGTAACCAAGGCGATCAAGCAACGCTGGCCGGGGCTCGACGAAATGCTGGAGCGCGAGGCGGCGCGGCTGGAGGCACTCCTCGAACATCGGCTGGCGGTGCGCTGCCTCGCGTCGACCGCTGCGCTCCTGCGGCTTGCCGACGCGGCGATCGGCGAGTACGAGCGCCGGAAGCGGCTGCGCGGCGCGCTCGACTTCGAGGACCTGATCGTCAAGACGGCGAACCTTCTGTCGCGCGCGGACGCCGCCGCCTGGGTGCATTACAAGCTCGACCGCGGCATCGACCACATTCTCGTCGACGAGGCGCAGGACACCAGCCCGCGCCAGTGGCAGGTGGTGAAGGCCCTGGTCGAGGAATTCTTCGCCGGCCGGGGAGCGAGCGAGGCGACGCGGACGCTGTTCGCGGTCGGCGACGAGAAGCAGTCGATCTTCTCCTTCCAGGGCGCGGTTCCGGCCCGCTTCGCCCAGGTGCGCGGCGAGCTGGGCAGGCAGGCGAGGGCGGCCGGTCTCGGCTGGACCGAACCGCAGCTTCATCTCTCCTTCCGCTCGGTGCCGCCGATCCTGGCAGCCGTCGACAAGGTCTTCGGCCGGCCGCCGGCCTATGCCGGCCTCAGCTCCGACGGGACCGCGACCATGCACAGCGCGTCCCGGCGGGCGGAGCCCGGGCGGCTCATCCTCTGGCCGCAGTTCGAACCGCCGTCGCGCGACGTGCCCGAGGACTGGCGGCTGCCGCTCGATTATCTCAGCGAAAAAAGCCCCGAGGCCAAGCTCGCCGACCGGATTGCGCGCACGATCGGCGGCTGGCTGTCGGGCAAGGAGAAGATCGACGCCACCGGCAAGCCGGTACGGGCCGGCAGCATCCTGGTTCTGTCGCGGAACCGCGGCGCGCAGAGCGACGCGATCAACCGGGCGCTGAAGAGCCGCGGCATTCCGATTGCCGGCGCCGACCGCATCGCGGTGGCCGAGCATATCGCGGTCAAGGACCTCATGGCGCTCGGGCGGGTCATGCTTCTCCCGGAGGACGATCTGTCGCTGGCGGCGGTCCTGAGGAGCCCGCTGATCGGGATCGGCGAGGACGACCTCTTCGCCGTCGCGCATGACCGGCCGCACACGCTCTGGGACGCGCTCGGCCGCGCCGCGGTCGAGAAGGGCGGCATTTTCGCCGAAGCCCGCGGCAAGCTCGATCGCTGGCGGAAGATCGCCGACTATCTCGATCCGCACGCCTTCTTTGCGCGCATCCTGAGCGAGGGCGGGCGCAAGGCGATCAAGGCGCGGCTCGGCGCCGAGGCCGACGACGTGCTCGACGAGTTCCTGGCGGAAGCGCTTTCCTTCGAGAGCGCCAACGTGCCGTCGCTCGAAGGCTTCCTCGCCTTTCTCGTGGCCGCCGATACCGAAATCCGGCGCGACACCGACACGCTTCGCGACGAGGTGCGCGTGATGACCGTGCATGGCGCGAAGGGTCTGGAAGCCGACATCGTCTTCCTCGTCGATACCGGCGCGGCGCCGACGCATCCCTCGCACGACCCGAAGATCCTGTCGCTCCGCGACGACCGCGACGGCTCGGTTTCGCCGCTTGTCTGGATGCGCAGCAACCGGTCGATGCCGGCGCCGGTGCGGCAGCGGATCGACGACCTGCGGGAGCTGGCACGCCAGGAATACCGGCGGCTCCTCTATGTCGCCATGACGCGGGCGCGCGACCGGCTCTATGTCTGCGGCACGCGGAAGGACCGCGCCACCGACGACGCCGGCGGCTGGTACGCGCTGATCCGCGACGCGCTCGCCGACGAGCTGACGCCGGTCGAGACGCCGGAGGGAGCGGCGCTGGAATGGCGTCGCGCCGAACGCAAGGAAGCCAGACCCGGCAAGGAGCAGACCGACCTGAAGCTCCCCCCGGTCCTCCCGGGCTGGCTGTCGACGCCGCCTCCGCCCCCGCCGCTTTCGCCGAAGCGGATCACGCCGTCGGCGCTGAGCCTTGCGGAGGAGGACGAGACGCCGGCCTTCGTGCGGCGGGGGTCGTACCTGGCGCGGACCGCCAACCCGGAGAGCCGGGCGGCGCTCGACCGCGGCCGGCTCGTCCATCGCCTGCTGCAGTCGCTCCCCGAACTGGCGCCGGAGGCGCGGGCGGCTGTGGGCGAGCGCTATCTCGCGGCCGTTGCCCAAGGCTGGAACGACGGCGACCGGCGTGCGCTCCTTGCCGAGGTGACGGCGATCCTTGCCGACGCCCGTTTCGCGCCGGTCTTTGCGCCGGGAAGCCGGGCCGAGGTCGACGTCGCCGGGCTGGTGGCGCTGGATGGCGGCGAGCGGGCGCTGGCGGGGAGGATCGACCGGCTGGCGGTGACCAAGGGCGGCGTCCTCATCGTCGACTACAAGACCAACCGCCCGGCGCCGGTCCGGCTCGAGGATGCGCCGGCGGCCTACCTGGCGCAGCTCGCGCTCTACCAGGCGGTGCTGGCGCGGCTTTATCCCGACCTGCCGGTCCGCGCCGCAATCCTGTGGACGGACATCCCGGCGCTTATGGAAATTCCTTCCTCGACGCTTGCCGCCGCGCTTGCCAATATCGCCTGAGGGTTCGGGAAAACCGCGGGATGGCAAGGATTTGACCGGGCTTCGCCTTGACGATCGGGGCGGCCATACCTACGTTTCGGGCACCGGATTCTCCCTCTTTCCTCCTTCTCCCTGAGGTTCACCATGCCGCTCAAGGTCACCGATCAGAGCTTCGAGGCCGACGTACTCGGCGCGAAGGCGCCCGTCGTCGTCGATTTCTGGGCGGAATGGTGCGGTCCGTGCCGCTTCATCGCCCCGGCGCTCGAGGAGATCGCCACCGAGATGGATGGCCAGGTGACCATCGCCAAGCTCAACGTCGACGAGAATCCGGACATCATGATGCGCTACGGCGTCCGCTCGATCCCGACGCTGATCATGTTCAAGAACGGCGAGCCGACGGCGATGCAGGTCGGCGCCATGCCGAAGAACCGGCTGCAGGACTGGATCAGGAAGTCGATCTAGTTCGGGCGAAGCGCCCTGACGGATCAAGGGCCGCCCTCGGGGCGGCCCTTTCGTTTGGGGATCAGCGCGGCGGCGTGCCGTTTTCCGCGAGCACGGTGCCGGCAAGATAGAGCGAGCCGACGATGAGGATGCGCGGGGGGCCGAGGCCCTCGGGCTCCTCGCCGATCCGCCGGAAGGCGGAGGCGACGCTGTCCGCCGCCTCGGCGAGGAGGCCGGCAGACGCGGCGGCGGCGGCGAGTTCGGCCGGGTCGAGGCCGGCCGACGAGGACGGCACCGGGACGGTCAGCACCTTGCGGACGAGCCCGGCGAAGGGCTTGAAGAAGCCGACCGGGTCCTTGGTGTTGAGCATGCCGGAGACGAGGTAGAGCGGGCGCGGCGAGCGTTCCTCGAGGTCGGCCATGGTCTCGGCAATGACCAGGCCGGCGCCGGGATTGTGGCCGCCGTCGAGCCAGATCTCGGCATCGGGCGGCGCCTTGGCGACGAGCGCCCCGCCGGTGAGGCGCTGCAGCCGCGCCGGCCATTCGACCGAGGCGAGGCCGGCGGCGATGGCGGCGGTGGAGAGCGCGAGGCCGGCGTGGCGGAGCGCGGCGATCGCGGCACCGGCATTGACGTATTGGTGGCGGCCGGGAAGGCGCGGCGCCGGCAGGTCGAGGAGGCCGTTCTCGTCCTGGTAGACGAGGCCGCCGCGCTCGGCATGCGCCGCCCAGTCGCGCCCGCCGAGGAAGACCGGAGCGCGCTGGCGGGCGGCCTCGTGCTCGATCACGTCGACGACCGAGGACGGCTGCGGCGCCACCACCACCGGACGGCCGGGCTTGACGATGCCGGCCTTCTCGCGCGCGATCGCCTCGACGGTCGCGCCGAGGAACTTCTCGTGGTCCATCGAGATCGAGGTGATCACCGCGGCGAGCGGGTCCTCGATGATGTTGGTGGCGTCGAAGCGGCCGCCGAGCCCGACCTCGAGGAGCGTGTAGTCGGCGGGGTGATCGGCAAACAGGATGAAGGCCGCCGCGGTGGTGATCTCGAACTGCGGAATCGGGGCGCCGCCATTGGCGCGCTCGGCTTCGAGCAGCGCATCGACCAGGGCATCCTCGTCGACGAAATGCCCGCCGCCCTTGGCGCCGAGGCGGATGCGTTCGTGGAAGGCGACGAGGTGCGGCGAGGTGTAGACGTGGACGCTCTTCCCCGCCGCTTCGAGCATAGCGCGCAGGAACGCGGTGGTCGAGCCCTTGCCGTTGGTGCCGGCGATGTGGATGACCGGCGGCAGGCGCTGTTCGGGGGCGCCGAGCCGGTTCATCAGCACGCGCATGCGGTCGAGCGAGAGGTCGATCTCGCGCGGATAAAGCGCGCGGAAGCGCTCGAGGATGGCGCTCGACCGGTCCATGGGAAGTTCCGGCTTGGTCAGGCCTCGGCCGCGACGGCCGCGGCGGCGGGGAGCGGCGGGACGGAAGCGGCGCCGTTGCCGGCAAGCAGGCGGCAGAGGCGCGCAATCGTCTCGCGCAGCTTGTGGCGGTGGACGACCATGTCGACCATGCCGTGCTCGTGCAGGAACTCGGCGCGCTGGAACTTCTCCGGCAGCTTCTCGCGGATCGTCTGCTCGATGACGCGCGGGCCGGCGAAGCCGATGAGCGCGCCGGGCTCGGCGATCTGGACGTCGCCGAGCATGGCGTAGGAGGCGGTGACGCCGCCGGTGGTCGGATTGGTGAGGACGACGATGTAGGGGAGCTTCTCGTCGCGGAGCGCCTCGACGGCGACCGTGGTGCGCGGCAATTGCATCAGCGAGAGCACGCCTTCCTGCATGCGCGCGCCGCCGGATGCGGCGAAGACGACATAGGGCAGGCGCTTTTCGACCGCCGTCATCATCGAGGTTACGATCGCTTCGCCGGCGGCCATGCCGAGCGAGCCGCCCATAAAGTCGAAGTCCTGGACCGCCGCGACGAGGCTGACGCCCTCCACGGTGCCGGTGCCGGCAAGCACCGCGTCGGCAAGGCCGGTCTTGGCGCGGGCATCGCGCAGCCGGTCGGTATAGCGGCGCTCGTCGCGGAACTTCAACGGATCGAGCGCGACGTCGGGGAGCACGATCTCCTCATACTCGCCGTTGTCGAAGAAGGTGGCGAAGCGCTGCTTGGCGCTCATCCGCATGTGGTAGCCGGAACCGGGAATCACGAACTGGTTGGCCTCGAGGTCGCGGTGGAAGACCATCTCGCCGGTCTCGGGGCACTTGATCCACAGGTTCGGCGTCACCTCCTTCTTGGCGAGGAGGTTGCGGATTTTCGGGCGGACGACGTTGCTGATCCAGCTCAAGTCCCTGTTTCCCTGTTACCGGCCGGCGGCATGGGTCGCCGACCGCACGCCCTCGGCAAGACCCGCGACCAGGCTGGTCACGGCACCGACGGTCCTGGCCGTCGCCTTGCCGTCCGAGAGGCTATCGCGGACGGCGCTGACGAGCGCCGAGCCGACTACCACTCCATCGGCCGATTCGCCGATGGCACGCGCCTGGGCCGCCGTCTTCACGCCGAATCCGACGGCAACCGGTAATGTAGTGTGCTCCTTGATCCTTTTCACCGCCCCCGCCACGCGCGCGGTATCCGGCGCCGCGGTGCCGGTGATCCCGAGGATCGAGACGTAGTAGACGAAGCCCGACGTGTTGGCGAGAACCGCCGGAAGCCGGCGGGAATCCGTGGTCGGGGTCGCCAGCCGGATGAAATTGAGGCCTTTCCTGATGGCGGGGATACAGAGCTCGTCATCGGCCTCCGGCGGCAGGTCGACCACGATCAGGCCGTCGACCCCGGCCGCGCCGGCATCGGCGAGGAAACGCTCGTTGCCGTAGGAATAGATCGGGTTGTAGTAGCCCATGAGGACGATCGGGGTCGTGTCGTCGGCCTTCCGGAACTGGCGGACCATGCCCAGCGTCTTCGCCATCGTCTGGCCGCCGCGAAGCGCGCGCTCGGAAGCCATCTGGATCGGCGGCCCCTCGGCCATCGGGTCGGAGAAGGGCATGCCCAGTTCGATCACGTCGGCGCCGGCGGCGGGAAGCGCCTTCAGGATGGCGAGCGAGGTGTCGTAGTCCGGGTCGCCGGCGGTGACGAAGGTGACCAGCGCCGGGCGGCGCGCGGTCGCGAGCTCCGCGAAGCGGCGGTCGATGCGGGTGGTCATGTGCGGTCCCCGCGCGAGCGCCCCCTCACCCGGATCGACTGCTGACGCACTCGATCCGACCTCTCCCCACCGGGGAGAGGTGCGTGCCCGATCCTGAAAGGTAGCAAAGACCGGGTCGGGGAGAGATAAAAGCGGGGCAGAGTGAGGCGCTCACCTCTCCCCGGCGGGGAGAGGTCGCGAGCGAAGCGAGCGGGTGAGGGGGTGGATCGCTTCAGGACAAGGCGGTCGGTGGTCATGTGCGACCCCCGCGCGAGCGCCCCCTCACCCGGATCGACTGCTGACGCACTCGATCCGACCTCTCCCCACCGGGGAGAGGTGAGTGCCCGATCCTGAAAGGTAGCAAAGACCGGGTCGGGGAGAGATAAATGCGCAGAACGAGGCGCTCACCTCTCCCCGGCGGGGAGAGGTCGCGAGCGAAGCGAGCGGGTGAGGGGGTGGATCGCTTCAAGGACAGGGCGCGACAGCTCCGTGCCGCGGAGACATCCGCCGAAGCGCGGTTGTGGAATGGGCTACGAAATCGGCAGCTCGACCGCTGGAAGTTCAGGCGCCAGCACGCGATTGACCGGTATGTCGTCGATTTCGTTACGCTGGCGGGCAAGCTGATTGTGGAGGTCGATGGCGGAACGCACTCGACCGGCGCAGAGACGCGACGCGACGCAAGGAGGACCGCGCTGCTCGAAGCGCTGGGATTTCGTGTGATCCGGGTTACGAACGAAGCGGTGTTCACCAACCTCGCGGACGTTCTCGACACGATCTGGTCGGAGCTGAACGGAAAGGGATAGCGTCCCCTCACCCGGATCGACTGCTGACGCACCCGATCCGACCTCTCCCCACCGGGGAGAGGTCGGTGCCCGATCCTGAAAGGTTGCAAAGCCTGTGAGGGGGCGCGTCCGCGCAAGAGAGGCTTCGCCGATATGCTCAGGCTGGCCGTCATGCTCCGAGCCCGTCACGCGCGGCGACGGTCACCTCGAAGGCGTAGAAGCCGTGCTCGGCGATCGCCGCCCGGGCGGCGGCCGGGTCGAACCCGATGTGATGGGTGCCGTCGTCGGCAATGGTCGTGAAGATCGACAGGTTCTTGCTCGTCCGCACCGCCGTGGCGTTCGGGTTCTTGTCGCCGGTGCGCAGCGCAACGTAGTGGTTGGCGTTGTTTCGCGAACGGAAAATCTCGAAGCTGCCGTTGTTCATATTTCCATGCCGAGGTGCTTGGCGACCGTGAAGACGTCCTTGTCGCCGCGGCCGGAGAGATTGACGACGATGGTCCGGTCCCTGCCCATCGTCGGCGCGAGCTTGGCCACATAGGCGAGCGCGTGCGCCGATTCGAGCGCTGGAATGATGCCCTCGATCCGGGTGAGAAGCTGGAAGGCGTCGAGGGCTTCCTTGTCGGTGGCGGGGACGTAGGTGACGCGGCCGGTGTCGCGGAGCCAGGAATGCTCCGGACCGACGCCGGGATAGTCGAGCCCGGCGGAGATCGAATGGCCTTCCAGGATCTGCCCGTCGGCATCCTGGAGGAGGTAGGTGCGGTTGCCGTGCAGGACGCCCGGCCGGCCGCCGTTCATCGAGGCGGCGTGACCGTTCTCCACGTCGAGCCCGTGGCCGCCGGCCTCGACCCCGTAGATCGCCACCTCCTTGTCGTCGAGGAAGGGGTGGAAGATGCCGATCGCGTTGGAACCGCCGCCGATGCAGGCAACGACGGCATCGGGCAGGCGGCCCTCCATTTCGAGCATCTGCTCCTTCGTTTCGGTGCCGATCACCGACTGGAAGTCGCGCACCATCTCAGGATAGGGGTGCGGGCCGGCGGCGGTGCCGATCAGGTAGTAGGTGCTCTCGACGTTGGTCACCCAGTCGCGGAGCGCCTCGTTCATGGCGTCCTTGAGGGTGCCGTTGCCGGACGTGACCGGACGGACCTCGGCGCCGAGCATCTTCATGCGGAAGACGTTGGGCTTCTGCCGCTCGACATCGGTGGCGCCCATGTAGACGACGCAGGGAAAGCCGAAGCGGGCGGAGACGGTCGCGGCGGCGACGCCGTGCTGGCCGGCGCCGGTCTCGGCGATGATCCGCGTCTTGCCCATGCGGCGGGCGAGGAGAATCTGGCCGAGGCAGTTGTTGATCTTGTGCGAGCCGGTGTGGTTCAGCTCCTCGCGCTTCAGGTAGATCTTCGCGCCCCCGCGGCCGGAGGCCGCAGGAACACTACGAAAATGCTCGGTAAGCCGCTCCGCGAAGTAGAGCGGCGACGGGCGCCCGGCATAATGGGCCGACAGGCTGTCGAGTTCGACGCGGAAGGTCGGATCGTCCCTGGCCGCCTTGTAGGCGGCTTCGAGGTCGAGGATGAGCGGCATCAGCGTCTCGGCGACGAAACGGCCGCCATAGATGCCGAAGAAGCCGCGCTCGTCGGGCCCGGTGCGGAAGGAATTGGGAAGCGCAGTCATCCGGCGGCAGGCTCGGGCTCGACCGGGGCGACCCGCCGCGCGGCGGCGATGAAGGCGCGGATGAGGTTCGGGTCCTTGCGGCCGGGTGCGACTTCGACGCCGGACGAAACGTCGATGCCGGGTGCGCCGGCGACGCGGAGCGCAAAGCCGACATTGCCGGCGTTGAGCCCGCCGGAAAGCAGCCACGGAACTCCCGGCCGGAAATCCTGGAGGATCATCCAGTCGAAGGGCTCGCCGTTGCCGCCGGGCAGGATCGCGCCCTTCGGCGGCTTTGCATCGAGGAGAAAACCGTCGGCGATGCCGCGATAGGCTTCGGTCCTGCCGAGGTCGGAAGCCTCGCCGATGCCGATCGCCTTCACCACCCGGCGGGAGAAGCGCTTCTTCATCTCGGCGACGCGCGCAGGCGATTCCTTGCCGTGCGCCTGGATCCAGTCGGGCTTCACCACGTCGACGATCTCGGCCAGCCCCGTATCGGTCATGTCGACCGTCACCGCCACCACGGCGGCGCGGCCGCGGGCGCGGGCGGCAAGCTGGCCGGCGCGTTCGAGCGTGACGTAGCGCGGGCTCGGCGGAAAGAAGTTCAGTCCGACCATGTCGGCGCCGGCGTCGATCGCCGCGTCGATCGCCTCCTCGGTGGAGAGGCCGCAGATTTTTATGGTCAGCTTCATGGCGAGCGGTTTCGCACAAACCGGGGCGCGGAGTCCAATCCGGGAAACCGATTTCGCGCCGCCGATATTCCCGGTATGTTCGCGTCCAACGAGGCCGGTTGGGAGGGGCGACCATGAGCCTGCAGATCGTTCTCATCGCATCGGGTGCCATCGCCGCCTGCTTCGGAGCCCTCTTCTTCGTTGCCGCCGATACGGCGATCCGGACGTTCGAACTGGGTGCTTCCGATGTGGCAAGCCGCCTCTTCGCCCGCTCGACCGGCGCCGGGCTGATCGCCATCGCCGTCATCAACGTGATTGCCAGCCAGGACGCCGGCTCGGGCGCCCTCTACGCCATCGTCATCGGCAACCTGCTCCTGCACGTCCTCGCGATCGCCGTCGACTTCACCGAGAAATTCCCGAGGAAAGGCGGCTGGTGGGTCGGCTTTGCCGTCCACATCGTGCTCATCCTCGCCTTCGGCTATTATGCGATCTGGTGGCCGGGGGCTGCGGTCCCGGCCGCCTAGGCTGCGTCGGGGCCGACGCCCCGGCTCGGGCGCGCTTGAATCGCTTCGATCCCTGGCGGGTCGAACGGTTTCCAGCGAGGCGCCGGAAACGCACCGCATTTTTCGCGCGCATGCCGCGGGCTCGGAGGTCCACCGCTTGGTCGCTGAGGCAAATCCGGACCCGGGAGCGACGACCCTCAGCCTGATGCTGGCCGTGATCGCATCGTCGGAAGCGCCCCTGCTGCTGCTTGAGGGTGACCTGAAGGTCGTCGCCGCCAGCGCCTCGTTCTGCAGAACCTTTGAGATCGAGGCGGCGAGCGTGCCCGGGAATCGCTTCTTCGCGCTCGGGCAAGGCGAGTGGGACGTTCCCCAGCTTCGTTCCCTCCTTGAAGGGACGGCGTCAGGGGCGGCCGAGGTTCACGCCTACGAGTTCGACCTCAAGCGTCCCGGACAGGAGCCGCGGCTGCTCGTCATGAACGCGCATAAACTCGACTATGCCGACAAGGAACAGGTACGCCTGCTCCTGGCGATCGCAGATGTGACCGAGGCGCGGGCCGGCCAGAAGCAGAAGGACAACCTGCTGCGCGAGAAGGCCATCCTGTTGCAGGAGGTTCAGCACCGGGTCGCAAACAGTCTCCAGATCATCGCCAGCATCCTCATGCAGAGCGCCCGCAGGGTCCAGTCCGACGAGACCCGCGGGCATCTGCGCGACGCGCACAGCCGGCTGATGTCGATTGCGGAAGTGCAGCGGCATCTTGCGGCATCGCGGCTCGGCAAGGTCGAGCTTCGCCCTTACTTCGTTCAGCTCTGCAAGAGCCTCGGCGCGTCGATGATCCACGACCGCGAGCTGATCTCGATCGAAGTCGCGGTCGATGAAAGCCTGATCGACGCCGACGTCTCGGTGAGCCTGGGATTGATCGTGACCGAGCTGGTGATCAACGCCCTCAAACACGCGTTTCCGGGCCGCCGCCCAGGCAAGATATTCGTCGCCTACGAGTCGCACGGTCCTGACTGGGCATTGGCGGTCAGCGACAACGGCGTCGGGATTGCCGCGTATTCGGACGGCGGCAAACCGGGCCTCGGCACGAACATCGTGGAGGCGCTCGCAAAACGCCTGGACGCCAATGTTCAGGTCGCCAGCGCAAATCCGGGCACCGCCGTCTCGATTGTCCACGCGCAGAACGGCGCTGCGCGTGCGGCGGAGAGCGGTTGAGGGTTCCGGCTTCGAGGGGAGCCCGCGGTTCCGGTCCGCCGCCCGCGCCACGCAGTTCACCAAGGGCAGGCGGCGACGGCGGCCGTCGAGACGACCTCTACGGCAACGGCAACTAGGCGGCGTCGCGAACGTCCGGGCGGGGAAGCGCCCCGGCGCTCGGCCCGCTCCGCTGGCGCAGGCGCTCGGCCTCCTGGCGCGCCGCCTCGGCCCGGATGCGCTCGACCCGCGCCTGCCGCCGCCAGCGCCCCTGGCGAAGCCAGGTCGCCGCGCCGCCGATGACGACGCCGACGGCGAGCGCGGCGAACAGGAAGACGAAGAGCGGCGCGGTCACCTTCCATTCCGGAAAGACGCCGAGGGGATCGAAGGCGAGCGTCGCATCGCCGCGATTGGCGACCGACAACGCAACCGCAACGACCGCGAGCGGCAGGAGGACGATGACGGCAAGCACGCGGCGCATGGCGGCCTAGCGGTTCAGGTTGAACAAAACGGACGTTGCGGCGAGGCCGGCGGATGCGGGGAAAGCGGTGGAACCCCGGTGCCGCCATTCTCCGTTCAGGCGCCGCCGAGTTGCGGCTCGGTCCGGTTCGCGGTCTGGAGGGCGGGAAGTTACCGGCATGTTCCTCGGGTGGCGGCCGCGATCAGGTATTCAGCCGCTCGCGCATCTCCTTGCCGGTCTTGAAGAAGGGGATGAACTTCTCGGTGACCTCGACCTTGGTGCCGGTGCGCGGGTTGCGCCCCGTCCGCGCCGGTCGGTTCTTCACCGAGAAGGCGCCGAAGCCGCGCAGCTCGACCCGGTCGCCGCGCGCCAGCGCCTCGGTGATCTCGTCGAGAATGGCGTTGACGATGTGCTCGACGTCGCGCTGGTAGAGGTGGGGGTTGGCCTCGGCAACCCGCTGGACGAGTTCCGACTTGATCATCGTGCCCCCTCAGGCGCGGGCTCGCCGCCATTCCCGCCGGCAGAAGCCTGCCAAACCGACACCAGACCGTCAAGTTTGAGGCTCTGCGGCAGGAGCCTCTCGACAAGGCTGCCTTTGAGGAAGTCCGGTCCGACGCCGAGCTGGCGGGCGAACCACAGCACGAGCGAATCGGAGGAGAGGAAGCCAAGGCCCTCGCGCTTCGGCTTCCAGTCGCGGACGGGGAGCTTCCTGTCGACGCCCTTGCCCGCGAGCCAGGCGAGCGCGGTTTCCTCGCCGCCGATCTCGTCGACGAGCTTGGCGTCGAGCGCCTGACGGCCGGTATAAACGCGGCCGTCGGCGAGGTTGAGCGCGGTGGCGCGGTCGAGCCCGCGCCGCTCGGCGACGATGTCGACGAACCAGTTATAGGTGTCGAGGATCATGCCGGCGATGACCGCCTTGCCGGCCTCGGTCGCCGGCTTGAAGGGCGACGGCTCGGCCTTCAGCGGCGCGCTCTTGATCTCCTCGACGCGGACGCCGAGGTTGTCGAGAAGCTTGCTCACTTCCGGATACTGGAAGAGGACGCCGATCGAGCCGGTGATCGAGGAGCGGCGCGCGACGACGTGATCGGTAGCGATCGCCGCCATGTAGGCGGCCGAGGCGCCGACGGTGCCGATCGAGGCGACGGTCGGTTTCTTCGCGGCCAGCCGGCGGAGCGCTTCGTAGAGGGCCTCGCCGCCGGCCGTGGCGCCGCCGGTCGAGTCGATGTCGACGACGACGCCTTTCACCGCGGCGGTGTCGGCGAGCCGGTCGAGCATCTCGATCTGGTCGCGGTCCTCGCTGATGAAGCCGGTGACGCTGATCCGTGCGATCTGCGGCTCGGCGAGACCCGGTATCTGGTCCCGGGCGCCGTAGGCGATTGCGCCGATGATGAGGATGGCGAGGAACAGGAACGCCGCCACGCGCCAGAAGGAGACTTTGCGGCGCAGCCGCCTGCGGTCGACGATCTGATCGGCGTCCATGGTCATGGGTCCGGCTCCTTCTCAGGAAAATCCCGCCAGCAGCGAGGGGTTACCCGGTTGCCCCGCCGCGGGCAAGCGCCAGCCGGTGGACGGCGCCGGCGCGAGCCTCTAGCCTGACGCCATGCGGATGTGGGGCCGGCCCAATTCCCTGAACACGCAGAAGGTGCTCTGGGCGCTCGCCGAGCTTCGGCTCGACTGCGAGCGCGTCGATGCCGGCCTGCAGTTCGGCGTCAACAATACGCCCGAGTACCGGGCGATGAACCCGAACGGGCTGGTGCCGACGCTGGAGGACGGCGGGCTGATCCTTTGGGAATCGAACGTCATCGTCCGCTACCTCGCTTCGCGCTACGGCGCCGGCACGCTCTATCCGGCCACGGTCGCCGAGCGTTTCATCGCCGAGCAATGGATGGACTGGCAGCAGACGAGCCTCAACCCGCCGATCGGCACGGTCTTCATGCATCTCCACCGGCTGCCGCCGGACCGGCGCGATCCGGCGCAGATCGAGAAAAGCCGCGCCGCGGCCGAGCCGATGCTCGCCATCCTCGATCAGCGCCTGGCGGAGAGCGCTTGGCTGGGTGGCGAGAATTTCTCCATGGCCGACATCCCGGCCGGGACCTCGGTGTCGCGCTGGTACAAGCTCCCCCTCGCGCGGGAGCCGCATCCGCATGTCGAGCGCTGGCTCATGGAGTTGAAGCGCCGCCCGGCGTTCAAGGCCCATATCGACGTGCCGCTGAGCTGAAGCGCGGCCGGACTGAGGCCAGACGAAAAAGGCCCGCCGAAGCGGGCCTTTTCATTCTCGGATGAGGAAGGAAGGGATCAGGTCTCTTCCTTCTCCGTCTTTTCGGCATTGTCCTGGCGCTGCTTCAGGGCCGCGCCGAGGATGTCGCCGAGCGAGGCGCCGGAATCGGTCGAGCCGTACTGGGCGACCGCTTCCTTTTCCTCGGCGATTTCCAGCGCCTTGATCGAGACGCTGATCTTGTGGGTCTTCTTGTCGAAATTGGTGACCCGGGCATCGACCTTCTCGCCCTTGGCGAAGCGCTCCGGCCGCTGCTCCGAGCGGTCGCGCGACAGGTCCGACCGGCGGATGAAGGCGGTCAAGTCGGTGTCGACGATCTTCACGTCGATGCCGGCTTCCTTCACGTCGATCACCTCGCAGGTGACCACCGAGCCCTTGCGGATTTCGCCGCTCGCTTCCTCGAACGGATCGCCGCCGACCTGCTTGATGCCGAGCGAGATGCGCTCCTTCTCGACATCGACGTCGAGAACCTTGGCGCGGATCTTGTCGCCGCGATTGTAGTTCTCGATCGCCTGCTCGCCGGGAACGTTCCAGTCGAGGTCGGAGAGGTGGACCATGCCGTCGACATCGCCGTCGAGGCCGACGAAGAGGCCGAACTCGGTCTTGTTCTTGACCTCGCCCTCGACGATGGAATCGACCGGGTGGCTCTGGGCGAAGGTCTCCCACGGATTGGCGAGCGTCTGCTTGAGGCCAAGCGAGATGCGCCGCTTCACCGGGTCTACTTCGAGGATCATCACCTCCACTTCCTGGCTGGTGGAGACGATCTTGCCGGGGTGGACGTTCTTCTTGGTCCACGACATTTCGGAGACGTGGATGAGACCCTCGATGCCCGGCTCCAGTTCGACGAAGGCGCCGTAGTCGGTGATGTTGGTGACGCGGCCCTTGAACTTCACGCCGACCGGGTATTTCGCCTCGATGCCCTCCCAGGGATCGGCTTCGAGCTGCTTCATGCCGAGCGAGATGCGGTGGGTCTCGTGGTTCACCCGGATGATCTGCACGCGGACCGTCTGGCCGATCGACAGGACCTCGGTCGGATGGTTGATGCGCCGCCAGGCGATGTCGGTGACGTGTAGGAGGCCGTCGATGCCGCCGAGGTCGACGAAGGCGCCGTAGTCGGTGATGTTCTTCACCACGCCGTCGATGATCTGGCCTTCTTCGAGGCTCTGGACGAGTTCCGAACGCTGCTCGGCCCGGGTCTCTTCCAGCACCGTGCGGCGAGAGACGACGATGTTGCCGCGCCGCTTGTCCATCTTGAGGATCTGGAAGGGCTGCGGATTGTGCATCAGCGGGGTCACGTCGCGCACCGGCCGGATGTCGACCTGGCTGCGCGGCAGGAAGGCGAAGGCGCCGTCGAGGTCGACGGTGAAGCCGCCCTTGACCTGGTTGAAGATGACGCCCTGGACCTTCTCGTTCTTGTTGAAGCTTTCCTCGAGCCGGACCCAGCTCTCCTCGCGGCGCGCCTTCTCGCGCGACAGGACCGCTTCGCCGAGCGCGTTCTCGACGCGCTCGAGATAGACCTCGACCACGTCGCCGACCTTGATGGTCGGTTCGCGGCCGGGCATGGCAAATTCCTTGAGGGCGACCCGGCCTTCGGTCTTCAGACCGACATCGATGACGGCGAGGTCCTTTTCGATTCCAACCACCGTCCCCTTGATGACGGCGCCTTCCATAAGCTCGTCGGCTTTGAAGGTTTCATTGAGCAGCGCGGTGAAGTCCTCGCGCGAGGGCTGATGCGACTGGGCGAGAGCCATTCATTCTCCTGTCGTGCCGGCCGCGCCGGCCGGGTCTGGTGTTGCGTTTCAGCCGAAGCGGCAATCTCGCCCGAAAGGGCGTCCGCGGTCCCTGCCGCGGCACGGCGCATGAGATCGATGCTCGGCGATGCTTTCGTTCCTCCCGGCAAAAACACCGGGCTGCCCGGACATCAAAGGCCGTGCGGAACGAGGGCTTCTATAGTCACTCGGGGAGCGGGGGGCAAGGGCGTGTCCGGGCTGAGGCGACCATCGGAGAGCGGCTTCTCCCGGGAGGCCTCGCAGCCCTTCAGAGGACCCCCGGCCTCTCGCACCGGGTACCGCGGCGAGCGGGGGGCGATTGAGCCCAGCAGCGCGTCCTTGCAGGCCGCCGATCCGTCCGCTATATACTGAACCGTATGGTTCAGTATTCAACCAGCGGCTTCGATGCCTCTTTCGCCGCGCTTTCGGACGCCACCCGCCGCGGCGTTCTTGAACAGCTCGGGCGTGCGGACGCTTCGATCACGGACCTTGCCGGGAAGTTCGACATGACCCTGACGGGCATGAAGAAACATGTTGGCGTCCTCGAACGCGCGGGGTTTGTCACCACGGAAAAGGTCGGGCGGGTGCGGAAATGCAGGCTCGGCCCCCGCCGGCTGGAGGAAGAAGCGGCCTGGATCGAGAGATACCGCCAGCTCTGGAACGCCCGTTTCGACGAGCTGGACAAGGTTGTCGAGGAACTAAAAGGGAAGGAGCCGGTCGATGGACGCCAGACGAGAGAGTGAATCCACCCCGATGAAGAATCGAACCACGGTGGAGCGGAAGTCCGAGCGTGAGCTGGTCGTCACACGAACCTTCAACGCCCCGGCGCGGGTCGTCTTCGAGGCGTGGACCAGGCCCGAACTGTTCAGGCGGTGGTGGGCGCCGAAGTCGATGGGCATGTTCCTGCGTTCCTGCGAGATGGATGTACGTGCCGGGGGCCGGTACCGTCTGGAATTCGGCCACGATGCCTCAAATCCCGTGGCCTTCTTCGGCAGGTATGTCGAAGTGACACCGCACTCGCGCCTCGTCTGGACCAATGACGAAGGCGGCGACGGAGGATCCGTCACCACGGTGACCTTCGAGGAAAGCGGCGGCAGGACGCTCCTGGTCGTTCACGAACTCTTTCCCTCGAAGGAAGCGCTCGACGCGGCCGGAACCGGGGCCGCGGACGCGATGCCCGAGCAGTTCGAGCAGCTGGACGAGCTTCTCCTTACCCTCGGCGCGGGCGTTAGGACCTCATAGGCGGACGTCCTGCCCGAGGAGCGAGAATGCCGGAGCGTCTTTCTCCGGCCCTCCCTGCCTCCCACCCGGCGCGCGACCGCGCTCGCTCGCCGGCCTCGCCCTACGATGAGGTGGCAACAGCGCCCTGTCGCAATGAGGCCCGGAGGGCTTACGGCGTGGCGGTGGTATCGCTCGGCGGGCCGACGACGGCGATCCAGTAGCACTGGCCGATGGTGCCGAGGTCGCGGGTGCCGAGGAGGCTCATCACGCGACCCATCGCCTCGGGGTGTTCGATGCTCACCTTCTTCACCGCGGCCTCGCACGGGTCGAGGCTCTGGTAGCGGATATAGAGATAGCCGTGGATCAGGATCAGAATGCCGATCAGAGTCCACACAATCCTGAGCATTGAGAACAATCCCCGTCCCGTCGCCGCGGCAACCTAGCGCAAGCCGTGCAGCCGGAACAGGGGAGGTGTCGTCCCCTGCGCTGGCGCAGCGCGACGCGGTGCGGCGCAGATGCGGGGCTTCTCAGGTGCGCAGCCGGGACGTCCTTTCCTGGACGATGGCGAGCGCGGCCTGGAAGGCGCCCTCGCGGTCGAGATCCGACGTGTCGAGGACATGCGCGTCCGGCGCGATTGCGAGCGGCGCCGCCGCCCGGCCGGAATCGCGGGCGTCCCGGCTCAGAATCTCGGCAAGGATGCGCTCGTAGGAAACGTCGCGGCCCTTCGCCTGGAGTTCCGCCGTGCGGCGGACGGCGCGGACCTCCGGCGAGGCGGTGACGAAGATCTTCACGTCGGCTTCGGGCAGGATCGCCGTCCCGATGTCGCGGCCATCGAGCACGGCGCCCTGCGGGCCGCGGGCAAAGTTCCGCTGGAAGCCGAGGAGCGCGCGGCGGACTTCCGCGTGGACCGCGACGCGCGAGGCGAGTTCGCCCGCCTCGTGGCCGCGGAGCGACGGATCGGCCAGGTCCTCGCTCCGGATCGTCTCGGCGATCCGTCCCGCGGCGGCGGCATCCCCGGGGTCGAGCCCGGCAAGCGCGATCTTCCGCCCGATGGCGCGGTAGAGGAGGCCGGTGTCGAGGTGCGGCAGCCCGAGATGGGCGGCGAGGCGGGCGGCGATGGTGCCTTTGCCCGCCGCCGCGGGACCGTCGATGGCGATGATCATCGGAGAGGTCTCCGGCAGCTAGCCGGACGCACCCGGGACTTCCTCAAATTCCGCCCCGAGCCCTTCCATCAACGCCCGAAATTCGGGGAAGCTGGTGGCGATGGTCCCGGCGTCGTCGACCGTGACCGGATTGTCGGCGGCGAGGCCGAGGACGAGGAAGCTCATCGCAATGCGGTGGTCGAGGTGGGTGGCGACGGTGCCGCCGCCGACCGGGCCCTTGCGGCCGTGGACGAGGAGGGATTCAGGTCCTTCCTCGGAGAGGATGCCGTTGGCGGTGAGGCCGGCGGCGATCGCCGCGATGCGGTCGGATTCCTTCACCCGCATCTCGCCGATCCCCTCCATCATGGTGTCGCCCTCGGCGAAGGCGGCGGCGATGGCCAGGATCGGATATTCGTCGATCATCGAGGGCGCGCGGGCGGCCGGGACCGTCACGCCCTTCAGCCGGTTGGCGCGCACGCGGACGTCGCCGACCTCCTCGCCGCCGAGCTGGCGACGGTTGTCGATGGCGATGTCGGCGCCCATTTCGACCAGTGTTTCAATGAGGCCGGTCCGGGTGGCGTTGAGGAGCACGTTCTCGACCGTCACGTCCGAACCTTCCACGATGAGCGCCGCGACGATCGGGAAGGCGGCCGAACTCGGGTCGCCCGGCACATGGATCGGCAGCGGGTGAAGGTTCTGGCGGCCGTCGAGGCGGATGGTGCGCACGCCGTCCGCGGCGGTCTCGACGTCGATCGCCGCCCCGAAGGCCCCGAGCATGCGCTCGGTATGGTCGCGGGTCGCGACGGGCTCGATGATCGTGGTCGTGCCGGCGACGTTGAGGCCGGCAAAGAGCAGTGAGGACTTCACCTGCGCCGAGGCGACCGGCAGGCGGTACTCGATCGGGATCGGCATTTCCGGCCCGCGGATGGTGAGCGGCAGACGGTCGCCCGAGCGGGCGATCACCTGGACCCCCATGCGGCGGAGCGGATCGAGCACCCGGCCCATCGGGCGGCGGACGAGGGAGGCGTCGCCGGTGAAGGTCGCGGCGAAAGCATGCGTTCCGGCGATGCCGAGGGCAAGGCGGACGCCGGTTCCGGCATTGCCGTAGTCGATGACGCCCTCCGGCTCGAGAAGGCCGCCGACGCCGAGGCCCTTCACCGACCAGCTTCCCGGCCCGTTGCGGGTGACCGTGGCGCCGAAGGCGCGCATGGCCGCGGCCGTGGCAAGCACGTCGTCGCCTTCGAGCAGGCCCTCGATCTGGGTCTCGCCGACGGCAAGCGCTCCCAGCATCAGGGCGCGGTGCGAAATCGACTTGTCGCCGGGCGGGCGGACCGTGCCGGCAAGCGCACGCGCGCGGGCTGCGCGAAGACCGCGCTTCGGTTGATCGGGCATCGTCTCTCGGCCTCGCTAGACGCCGCCGCGGCGGCTCGGTCAGCGGTCGTCCCGATAGCACAGCCGCCCAAGCCCGTCACCCGCCGGCAGCCGCCGGGGCCAGCCGCCCGCGATTTGCCTTTTGACAGGCGGATTGGCGGGGATTAAAGGACCCCGCTCTGACAAATCGGGAAGAGGTTGCAGAAGTGGTGAAACCCGAACTGGGAACCAAACGGGTCTGTCCGAATTGCGGAACCAAGTATTACGACTTGAACCGCGATCCGATCATCTGCCCGAAATGCGGCACCCGGTTCGAGATGAGCGGCGTGCGCGCGACGCGTGCGCCGGCGCCCGCTCCCGTACCGGAGCCCGAGGAGGAAGAGGAGGCGATCGTCGGCGATCTTCCGCCGGATGCCGACCTGGTTCCGCTCGAGGAAGCCGATGACGAGGCCGCCGATACCGGAGCGGTCAAGGTCGACGCCGACGACGAGACCGCCGATGACGAGGCCGAGGACCCGTTCCTCGAAGAGGAAGAGGAAGAGGACGGCGACGTCAGCGACATTATCGGCGGGGTCGACGAGGAAGAACCCTAGTTGACAGCCGGCTGAGGACAGTCGAGAGAAATTCCCGCGCGCGGCTGCCCAAGGCCGCGAGCGGCAGAAAGCTTCGGGAATGGGGCCATAGCTCAGTTGGGAGAGCGCTTGAATGGCATTCAAGAGGTCGTCGGTTCGATTCCGATTGGCTCCACCACCCCGACCTCAACCGACAACTAGCCCGCGGCCGCTTCCTCCCTGACCGTCAGGGCGAGCCGGCGCACCAGCAGGCCGAGCATCCGCTGGTCCGAGGAGAGGCCGATGTCGGACGGCGCCCGCGGCTCCCGGACGATGAAGGTGGCGATGAGAAGGCCGTTCGCGCCGATCGCCTCCGGCGGCACCGGGACCACGGCGGGAAGCGGCGATGCCTCGCCGCGGACAAACGTCCAGGTCGTAGCGGTCCGCCCGTTGAGGCGCAGTTCGATTTCCTGCCGCGGCGCCAGTTCGTGGAGAAATGCGTCGCCGGATATCGTCAGGGCAAGGCCCGGCACGTATTGCGATGCCGCGAAGGCAAACGAGGCTTCCGGGCCCACCGTCCAGCGCCCGAATATCTCGCCTTCGCCCCAGCCGGACAGGAACGCCGATTCCCAGGCGCGGCCGATCGCGAAATCGATCTCGTCGCCGATCCCCGGGACCATCGCCGGCGGCGGCAGCTTCGGCGCGGAAACGGCGGGCGCTCCGCGCGACAGAAAGCCGTCATATGGCGTCGGGGAGGATCCGGTCGCGCCTGCTCCGGTATCGGCGGAGAGCAGTATCTTCCTGAGGTAGAGGCCAAGGCGGCGGCGGTCCTGCGCCATGCCGAGCTCGGCGGGCGTTCGCGGGCTGCGAATGACGAAGGTGACGATGAGCACCCCGCCGCGGAACGGCTTCAGCGGGGGAATGGTGACGAAGCCGGGAAGCGGCGGCGGCTTCCCCTGCTCGAAGCGCCAGGTATCGACGAAGCGGTCGTTCGCCCAGATTTCGGCGGCGAGCGTTGGAACCCCGGCGCCGAGGAATGCGGTGCCCTCGGCAAAGAGAAGAAACGGACCGCGGGCCTTGCCGATCCGCCACGCGATCGATGCCTCGCGCCCGTTCGTCCAGCGGCCGCCGGGTTCGGCGATCGACCAGCCGGCGAGCATCGGCGTCTCGTCGCTGAAGGGGTCGGTGAGGTCGAGGGCGACGCCCGGCGTGGCGAGGAGGCCGAGGCCGGGCAGGTCGCGATAGCGGTCGCGGCCGGTCAGCCGGCGCAGCCAGGGCGGCCAACGGAGGAGGGCGTTGCCGCCGACCAGCAGCGCCGGCGCCATCCGGGAAGTCCCTGCAATCTGCTTCAGGAATGCGACGGCGGCGGCGGGCGTGCTTCCGTGGAAATACCGTTCGCTGCCGCGGCGGAACGACTGGAACTGGAGAAGCGCGCGGGCCGGCCGGCTGAAGCGGGTCATCGGCCCGTAGCCGAGCAGGCGCGCCTCGACGCGCTCGACGGTCGAACTGGCGGCATGGAGCGCGGCGAGGGTCTCGGCCGGGATGGGGAGGGCAAGGCGTTCGCGGAGGAATTCGAGCGCGTAGGCGAGGATCGCGGACAGGCGATGGCGTTCCGCCTGCGCGGCGAGACGCTCCCAGGAGAGGTCCGGACTGCCCCTGATGACCAGCGCCGCGTCGGCCGGCCATTGGGTCACCGCCGCGCCGACGAAGGTCTGGGCGGCATGGGCGCAGATCTGGAGGAGCTGGTCGGCCGGATCGAGAATCCGGATCGGCATGCCGTCGAGCATCGCCTCGCGGCTCCCCGTCCAGAATTCGTCGTCGGCATTGACGCGGCGGTCGTAATGGAGCGCCTTCCAGTGAAGGTCGATGTTCTGGCCGCCGCCGAGGAACGGCCAGCCGGGGAATTCCGACTGCACGCGCCGGTTTTCGACGAGGCGCGGATGGCCCTGCGGCGCCAGCCCGATCGAGGCGAGCGCCTTGACGGCATCGGGAAGCCGGTCCTCGGGCACGAGCACGTCGATATCGTCCATCGGCCTGAGGCTGCGGTCGGTCAGGTATGCGGCGATCAGCGCCGCGCCCTTCAGCACGATGAAGGGGATGCCGGCGCGGTCGAGCGCCCCGAAGACGCTGCGGGCGAGCGTCATCGAGCGCAGGTTCCGTGCCCAGGCGTACCGGCGGATGCCGCGGAAGCGCTCCATCAGCGGCTCGGCGATGCCGAGCCGCGCGAGGTTGGCCTGCAGCATCGGGATGAGGCGCTGCTGCCCGAAGCTGATCGCGAAGAAATCGAGGCTCGGCCGCCAGGTCCTGTAGGCTGCGACCGCCGCCTCGCCGTCAAGGAGGGCGGCGCGCAGCATCTCGACGTCGAGCTCGGCGATGCGGCCGGGGAAGCCTTCCTTGCGCCCGCCGGGCGGCCACAGGCGGGCGCGCCGCGGCGCCGCATCCGGCGCCAGCCGGGCATCGATGGCTTGCGCATCGCTCGCCACGGTTTCAGTCCGCCGTCGCGGGACCGCGCCGCCGGGCAATGGCACCCCTGGCGATCGTGAGATAGCGCGCGTGGAGCGCAGGCGCCTGGGTGAGCGAGGTGTTGCGGCCGTGGCGGCGGCGGAAGGCGAGGACCTCGTCGAGGACCCGGACGCGAAGCCCTGCCGCGGTTGCCCGCTGATACCACTCGATGAAGTCGGCAAGCCGGGAACCGGGATCGAACGGTCCGACCCGATCGAAGGAGGCGCGCCGGATCAGCATGCAGCTCTTGGCGATGCCCTTGGCGCGCGGCCGCACGGCGGCCGGAATCTCGGACGGATCGGCGATGGCGGCGGCGCGGTCGGTGAACTGGACCATGTGGCAGAAGACGGCCTCCAGTTCCGGGTCGGCGGCGAGTGCACGCACCTGCAAGGCGAGCTTTTCCGGCGCCCAAAGGTCGTCGTCGTCGAGGAAGGCGAGAACGTCGCCGCGCGCCGCGGCGACGGCATCGTTGAGCGTGGCGGGAAGGCCGCGATGCGGCAGGGCGAGCACCCGGACCGGCGCGCCGAAGCCTTGCGCGATGGCCGCCGAGCCGTCCTCCGAGCCATCGTCGGCGACGACGACCTCGTCGGGGGCAAGCGTCTGCGCAAGGACGCTGCGGATCGCCGAGGCAAGATAGCGCCGGCCGTTGAAGGTCGGGATAACGACGGAAATCATGCCATATCCGGTCGCGACCGGCCCGCAGGGTTCATCCTCCCGATGCTATGTTCACCGGCGGCCAGAGGATATAGAAGGCCGCGCGCGGGAGCGGGCTTCGCCCCGGCCGCGCGCCCCGGAGCAAACGAGCAACAGGCGTCCGACATGGATACTCAGGCAGCGGTTTTCGAGGTCAACGAGCCGATGGTCATCTCCGAGACGATCGACGGGGAAACCGTGATCATCAATCTCGAATACGGAACCTATTACAGCCTGAAGCAGGTGGGCGCCATCATCTGGACGGGCATTCAGGCGCGCCGGAACGTGTCCGACATTGCCGGGCTGGTGCAGGCTCATTTCGACGTCGAGGCCGGCAGGGCGGCTGCCGAAGTGGCCGAACTCGTCCGCCAGTTGAGCGAGGAGCAACTGGTGCGGCCTGCCTCCGGCGCCGCCGGTGGGGAGACCGGTGCGCCGCTGCCGGCGCCGGCCGCCCGCGCCTCCTTCGTGCCGCCCGCCCTCGAGAAGTTCACCGACATGGAGGCGATGCTCCTGCTTGATCCGGTGCACGATGTCGACGAGGAAGGCTGGCCGCATCTGCCAGGCAAGGACGGTCAGGCGAATGCCTGACCCGGCGCCTGCCGATCCGGCGAGCGCCGGGCAGCGCTTCGACGATTTCTTCAGCGAGCTGGCCGAACGCCAGGCGAGAGCCGAGCGGGAGGCCGGGACAACCCTCCGCCGCTTCCGGATCGCCGGCCGCACGGTCGACATCCGCTTCGCTGGCCCTGCCATGGTCGGGCTCATGTCCGACGCATTCGCCCACCTCGCGGTTCCGGCGGAGGGGAAGGCCGATTTCACGTTCCGCGTCTTCGACGAGGAATCGACCGGGCTCGGTCCGCCGCGCCCGCGCTGGAACATCGAGGAGCAGTATTCCCACGGCGAGGTTTCCTCCCTCATCGACAGTCAGCGCTACCTGCAGGTGATCCAGCCGCGACGGCTGGTGATTGCCGCGAGCGCGGGCGCCGGCGAGGCGGTGGTCTGGGTTTCGGGCAAGGCCGAGATCAAGCCGTGGGAGCACGCCGCGCCGCTGCTGACGCTGGTCAACTGGTGGGCGAATTCGGGCGGCTATGTCTACGTTCATGCCGGGGCGGTCGGCCGGAGGGAGGGCGGTGTCCTCATTCTCGGCCGCTCGGGCGCGGGAAAGTCGCACACCGCGCTCGCCTGCCTGCGGTCGGACCTCCTCTACGTTTCGGACGACCACTGTCTGCTCGGCACGGGGGCGAGACCGAAAGCGGCAAGCATGTACGCGACCGGCAAGCTCTTCACCCACGATGCGCCGAAGTTCCCGTTTCTCGACGCGCGCCGCGACCGGGCGATCGAGACGCACGAGGGCAAGCTCGTCTTCTTCCTGAACGACATCTGCCCCGACCGGCTTGCGCCCGGTCTTCCGCTGAAAGCGGTGCTGATCCCGAACCCGACGGGAAGACGCGAGACGGAGATCGTCGCCGCGCCTCGATCGGCGGCGTTCTTCGCCACCGCCCCGGTGACGGCGCTGCGCTGGCCGAGCCTCGGCCGGGCGGCTTTCACCGGCATCGCCTCCGCGCTGAAGCGCCTGCCGTCCTATCGGATCAATACCGGCACCGACCTCCGCGGGATTCCGCAGGCAATCGGCGCGCTCCTCGACCGCCTCGCCTAGCCTTTCAGATACGGATCGAGCGCGCCGAAGAGGGTCTCGGCGAAGCGTTCCTGCGTGTGGCGGCGGGCGTAGGCGTATCCGGCCTCGCGGTCCCAGGAGGCGGGCGGGTCTTCGCCGAGGAAGGCTTCCAGCGCCGCCGCCAGGGCGGCCGGGTCGGCGGGGTCGGCGGTCAGCCCAAGGCGGTTGGCCGCGACCGTCCGGCCCATCAGCCCGGCCGCCTGCGAGACGACCGGCACGCCGTGGGCGGCGGCGAGCAGAAGGACGCCGCTGCTCCCGACATGATGGATGTAGGGCGCCAGCGCCACATCGGCGGCGGCGAACCACTGGTTCATCTCGGCATCCGGGACGTAGCCGAAACGCTTGACGATCGCGATGGCCGTCCGTGCCGTGGCGTCGCCGATCTCGCGGCCGAGCCGTTCGAGCAGCGCCGGCGAGACGTGGCCGACGATCGCCAGCCTGAGGCGCTTCTGCGCTTCCGGCGAGAGCCGCGGCAGCGCCGCGAACAGCTTCCAGATGCCCTTCCGGGCGCGGATATCGCCGAAGAGGAGGAAAAGCCGGCGTTCGTCCTCCGGGATGCCGAGGGCGGCCCGGACCGCGGCCCGTTCCGCGCCGGTCGGCGGCGGCGGCACGGCGGCCAGCGGCACCGGATCGGGGAGGTATTCGATCCGGGCGGTTCCCTCCCCGGCCAGATCGGCCACGACCGCCTGGTCGAGCGAGAAGATGACCCGAAGCTGCCTGTGGCGGATCACGCGGTCCCTGAGGAGGCGTGTCTGGACGGCGTTGAAGGCCCGCCGCCGGAACGAGGCATCGGCATCCTCGCCGCGGTAGGTGAGGCCGGCAAGGAACAGGATGCCGGAGAAATCGTGCGGAGCTTCGCGGCCGGCGCCGAGCGCGAAGATGAGTTCGTCGAGGTCCATCTGCAGCGAATGGCGCGCCGGATAACGCCGCATGTACTTCTCGACGATCGCCCAGTGAAAGGTGGTCGGCTGGAATCCCGCCGGCTTGGGAACGAGCCGGCTGCCGAAATCGATCGCCTCCTGCAGACGCCGGTCGTCCTCCTCCTCGACGGTGACCCAGCGGACGCTATCCCCGGGACGATTGTCGAAGCCGGCGAAGACGGACGGAAAGCGCGCGACGAACCGCGGCGTCACGATGGCGCGGAGGACGCCGCGCGGGTGGTCCCGCCAGTACGCGATGCACAGCCGCAGATATGACGCGACGTGGCCGGCCGCCCAGAACTCGATGAGGTTGAGGGCGACAGGATCCTCGGCAGATTCGGTCAGAACGACGCCTCCTCGCGGCTGCGTCCGGCGGAAGCAGCATGATCGCCGGAATAGTACGGACGGAGCGCGCCGAAGAGCGTCTCGCCGAACCGCTCCGGCGATTGCTGGCGGGCAAAGGCATAGCCGGGCTCGGGATCGTAATCGGCGGGCGGACCGGTGAGGTACCGGCGAAGCGCGCCGGCCAGCTCCTGCGGGTCGTCGGGATCGACCGCGAGGCCGAGTTTGTGCTCAGCCACCCAGCGTCCCATCTGGCCGAATTTCTGCGAGATGACCGGAATGCCGTGCGAGGCGGCGAGCATGAGGACGCCGCTGCTGCCGGCGTGGCGGATATAGGGCGCCAGCGCCACATCGGCCGCGTCGAACCAGGCATGCCGGTCGGCTACCGGGACGAAGGTCGCAATGCGCAGGATTTCAATATCGCCAAGGGCGCGAGCTGCGGCGGTGCCGGCCCCTTGCAGAAGTTCCGCTGCCTTTTCGTCCAGCACGAACAGCGTGCGGAGCTGGGGATGGGCAAGCACGCGGTCGCGCAGCATCGAGGACTGCATGCCGACGAAGACGCGGCGCCGGCGCGAGGCGGACGGCTGGTCATCGAGATAGGCGAAGCCGGGCAGGAACAGGATCGCCGAGAAGTCGCCCGCCAGCCGCTGATGGGCGGCAACCTGATGGATCAGGTCGTCGAGGTTCATGAGCAGGTGGTGGCGCGCGGGCAAGCGCGGACAATACTTCTCGACCAGCGACCAGTAGACCCTGGTCGCATTGTATCCCTCCGGCCGCTCGATGAGGCCGCTGCCATAGTCGAGCGCCTCGCGCATCCCGGCCTCATCCGCATCGTCGAACGTGGTCCAGCGGACCGGGCTTCCGGGAACGTTGGCGAAGCCGTCAAAGACAAAGGGAAAACGCTCGAAGAAACGGCGCGTCGCAACGATCCGGAGAACCCGGCCGGGCTCGTGATCGCGCCAGTATTCGAGGCAGACGCGCATCAGCGTCGGCGCATGACCGCTCGACAGGAACTCGAAAAGGTTGAGATCGGCTGGCTCGGCGGCGTCGGCCATCGTTGTCGTCGTTGCCGGTGATGACGGGCGACTATGGATTGATCGCGGCCGGGAAGTCGAGGCGTCCCGGCCCCTCACGTCGCCGGAGCGGAAAATTGAAAGCGTTGTGAAACCACGGCGGCGAAGATGGCGTATCTTCCATCGCAACGGCAGGGCCCTCCTGCCTTCGGGGAACCGGTATGTCCGCTGCCGCCATCGAAGGAAAGCCCGCGCGGGTCCTTGTCTACCGGCATTCCGTGCTGGTGCGGATCACGCACTGGGTGAACGTCGTCTGCATCGCCTTCCTGCTGATGAGCGGCATGGCGATCTTCAACGCCCATCCGGCGCTCTATGTCGGCCAGAAATCGACCTTCGACGCGCCGGTCCTCAATCTCGGCGTGAGCTACCCCGACGCCCATGTGATCGGGCAGCCGTTCCCGTCCTGGCTGACCGGGCCGGCACGCGACCTCCCTTCCGGGCGGCGCATCCATTTCTTCTTCGCCTGGCTGTTCGTCATCAACGGCGCGGTCTACCTGATCGCGACCCTGCTCACGCGCCATCTCTGGCGCGACCTCCTGCCGACGCGCGACCAGTTGCGCCATATCGGGACGACCGTGCGGCATCACCTGAGGCTCTATTTCCCGCACGAGCGCGAGTACAACGTGCTGCAGAAATTCGTCTATCTCGCGGTGGCCTTCGTGCTCCTCCCGGGCATCGTGCTTGCCGGCCTCGGCATGTCGCCCGGCTTCGACGCAATCTTCCCGGGCCTCGTCGACTTCTTCGGCGGACGGCAGACGGCGCGCACGGTCCACTTCATCTGCGCCTCGCTCGTCGTTCTCTTCATCCTCGTTCATGTCGGACTCGTCCTGCTTTCGGGGGTCTGGAACAACCTCCGTTCGATGGTGACCGGGCGCTACCGCATCGATCCCGAGGAGAACAGCCATGTCTCGTGATCTCAGCCGCCGCCGGTTCCTGTCGGGCGCCGCCGCAATCGGAGGAGGGGCACTGCTCGCCGGCTGCTATCCGACCGCCGACCCGGACGTCCATACCGTGCTCAAGGTCGGCGAGGACCTGACCGAGGCGACGCAACGCTTCTTCCTGAAGCCGACGTCGCTGGCGCGCGAGTTCACCGAAGCGGACATTTCGCCGAAGTTCCGGGCCAACGGCACCCGGATGCCGGACAGCCCCGAATATGCGGCGCTCGCCGCCAACGATTTCGCCGACTGGCGGCTGGAAGTGGGCGGGCTGGTCGAGAACCCGGCGACCTATTCACTGGCCGACCTCCGCGCCATGCCGTCGCGGACCCAGATCACGCGCCACGACTGCGTCGAGGGCTGGACCTGCATCGGCAAGTGGAAGGGCGTGCCGCTGGCGCAGATTCTCAATGCCGCCAGACTCAAGCCGGAGGCGAAGTTCGTCGTCTTCACCTGCGCCGACGAACTGGTGAAGACCCTCGACGGGACCGGGCGCTACTACGAAAGCCACGGGCTCGAGGACGCCTTCCACCCGCAGACGATCCTCGCCTACGAGATGAACGACCGGCCGCTGCCCATCGAGCACGGCGCGCCGCTCCGGCTCCGCGCCGAGCGGATGCTCGGCTACAAGATGCCGAAATACATCATGAAGGTCGAAGCGGTGGACAGCCTTGCCCCCTTCGGACGCGGCAAGGGCGGCTTCTGGGAGGACTATGCCGACTACGAGTGGTACGCCGGCATCTGATTTTCCGGGGCGACCCGCTTGCTTTCCGCGCGCCGAAGCGATTGCCTAGCCGCCGCCAAAGGGGAGGGCGAGCGATGGCAAGGAGCGACAAGGGTCCGGTACGCTGGGGCGTCATTTCGACCGCCAGGATCGGCTGGGAGAAGGTCCTGCCCGGCTTTCTGAAGAGCAAACAGATCGAACTGCGCGCAATCGCCTCGCGATCGCTGCCCAATGCGAGGAAATGGGCGAAGAAGCTCGGCATTCCGGTTGCCCACGGCTCCTACGAGGAGCTCCTCGACGATCCCGAGATCGAGGCGGTCTACAACCCGCTGCCCAATCACCTGCACGTGCCGCTGACCATGGCCGCGGCGCGGAAGGGCAAGCACGTTCTCTGCGAGAAGCCGATCGCGCTCTCCGCCAGGGAGGCGGAGGAGCTGCGGACGGCGCCCGAGGGGATTCTCATCGCGGAAGCCTTCATGGTCCGCCACCATCCGCAATGGCACAAGGCACGCGAACTGGTGCGCAAGGGCAGGCTCGGCAGGGTCAACTCGATCCAGACCGTGTTCAGCTACAACAACACCGATCCGAAGAACGTCCGCAACCAGGTCGATATCGGGGGCGGCGGCATCTACGACATCGGCTGCTATCCGATCGTCACCGCGCGCTACATATTCGACGCCGAGCCGGTGCGCCTCGTGGCGCTGGTCGATCGCGACCCGACTTTCGGGACCGACCGCAATGCCGGGGTGCTGGCCGATTTCGGCGAGGGACGGCATCTCATCTTTACGGTGGCGATGCAGTCGGTGCCGTTCCAGCGGGTCAACATCATGGGCTCGAAAGCGCGGCTCGAAGTCGCGATCCCGTTCAACGCGCCGCAGGGCGGGGCGATGCGCCTCTACCTCGATGACGGCTCGAAATTCGCCGGCGCGGCGGCGAAGGTCGTCAAGATCGGTAGGGCCGACCAGTATCAGCTGGAAGGCGAGGCCTTTTCGGCGGCGGTGCGGGGCAAGGGCAAGCTCGACTACGGCGTCGAGGATGCGATCCAGCAGGCGCGCATTCTCGATGCGATCTTCCGCTCGGAAAAGTCGGGGAACTGGGAGAAGCCGTAGGCGCGCCTATCCGCAACCGCCATTCAACCAAGACCGCTCGTCCCCGCGCATGCGGGGACCCAGCCTGGATCTGGCAAAGCGTGTTTCGGGGTTCAGGGGATATGCCTGCCGTAGCCCCTTCCCTGCGCTATGCGTCCTTGCACGGGACTGGGTCCCCGCATGCGCGGGGACGATCGGTCTGGAGGTCGGTGATGGGCCTCAGCCGCTACCCGCGGGCGTGTCCGTCTTCGCCGGTCGTGGCGGGCGCGCGTTGTGGATCGGCGGAAGCGACTTGAGGTAGGCCGCCATCGCCGCACGGTCCGCCGGCGTCAGCTTCGACGTGTTGAGGATGACCGCCGCCATCTCGCCGCCGACGGCATCGAATTCCGGCGTGAAGCCGGTCTCGAGCAACTGCACGATGTCGTCCTTCGACCAGGCGCCGATCCCGGTGTCGTTATCGGGCGTGATGTTGGGCACCCAGCCCTTGCCGGAGAGCGAGGGCGCGCCCGCTAGCCACCTGTCCCGGGCAAGGCCGCCGATCGCGTTCCGCGCCGTGTGGCACTCGGCGCAATGTCCCGCCGCCTCGACAAGATAGGCGCCGCGGTTGACCTCGGCGCTGGCGCCGGGGAGCGGCGTGAAGTCGCGACCGTCGACGTAGAAGAGCTTCCAGAGGCCGATGCCGCGGCGGATGGAGTAGGGGAAGGCGAGTTCGTGCGGCGGCACCTCGCTCGCGACCTTGGGCAGCGTGTCGAGATAGCCCTTGAGGTCGATGATGTCGGCAAGCGTCAGGCGCTGGTAGGCGACGTAGGGGAACGCCGGGTAGAGATGCCGGCCGTCCGGCGCGACGCCGAACTTCATAGCGTTGGCGAACTGGAGGAGGCTCCACCTGCCGATGCCGTGGTCGGGGTCGGGCGAGATGTTGGGGACGTGGAAGCGGCCGAAGGGCGAATCGAGAACGCGGCCGCCGGCGAGCTTGAGCAGGTCCTCGCCCTTGGCATCGGGTGCGGAATGGCAGGATTCGCAGCCGGCCGCCTGGAAGATGTAGGCACCGTTCCGGAGGTCCGGCTTGCGGTCGGGGAGATCGGCGGCGGACAGGGTCGAGGGCGCCGAGAGAAACCAGCCGGCGGCCACGATCATGACGAGGAGCACCGCTAGGGCGGCTGCGAGCTTGCGGATCATCGGGAACCTTGTTGCACCAGGCACTTCTGCGACGAGACCGGGCCCGCCTCGCCCTTTAACACGCCAAAGCCGGGCTTAAGGCAGTCACGTTCCCGCGAGCCTGTGCTTACCGGCGGTAGGGCCCCCTGACTTGCGGCGGATGGCGTCCGCCCCCATATTTCGCCTTGCCGGATGCCACGATCGGGTCCGGCGGACAGGTCGCTTCGAGAAAGGGCCGAAATGACGCGGACAATGGGATTCTCCAGCCCCCTTCTTCTTGGCTTCGACGACGTCGAGCGGGCGCTCGAACGTCTGTCGAAGGCAGCCGGCGACGGCTACCCGCCCTACAATATCGAGCGGCTGCCGCAGACGGCGGAGCGCGGCGACACGTTGCGGCTGATCCTTGCGGTTGCCGGCTTTGCGCCGGACGACCTCGAAATCACCGTAGCGGAGAACGAACTGATCGTGCGCGGCAGGAAGCGCGAGGAGGAGGGCAGGACCTTCCTTTATCGTGGCATTGCCCAGCGGCAGTTCCAGAAGACATTCGTGCTTGCCGACGGCATCGAGGTCGCCGGCGCGCAGCTTGCCGACGGCCTTCTCGCGATCGACCTTGTCCGTCCGACCGCGGAGCGGGCTGTGCGGCGCGTGCCAATCAACGGGCGTGGGTGAAACCAGTCCGTCGATACGGGAGTTATAGAACCATGGAAAACAGTCTGAAGCAGGTCATGCCTCCGGCAAACTTCGCCGTCCTCGGCGGTGGCAAGATTGCCTATATCCGCGCGCTGAAGTCGGAGGATGCGAAGGTCCTGTTCCCGAACCTCCCGCCGGTCGAGGCCGGCATGAATCTGTGGGCGCTGGTAGCCGCCGACGGAACTCCGATCATGCTCTCGGACAGCCGCGAAGCGGTTGTCATGAACGCGCACGAGAACGATCTCGAAACGGTGAACATTCACTAGCCGCAACCGTTGCCCCGCCCGCGCGCGGGAAACGATCGCGCGCGGTTCAGGCGGCGTTCGACGCCGCACTCTCCGTCAAGACCGCATAGAGCGCAGCCTGGTCCGGCGATGACCGGAGCTTGGCCGCGACGCCAGCCTCGCGCAGGTGCCGGGCGATGCGCGCGAGGGCTTTCAGCTGCTCCGCGCCCGAGCCTTCCGGCGCCAGCAGGAGGAAGACGAGGTCGACGGGCTGGTCGTCGAGGGCCTCGAAGTCGATCGGCTTCGGCAGGCGGGCGAAGAGACCGAAGATGCGGGTGAGGCCGGGCAGCTTGCCGTGCGGGATGGCGATGCCGCCGCCGACGCCGGTCGAACCGAGCTTCTCGCGCTGGAGGAGGGTCTCGAATATCTCGCGCTCGCCGATCCCGGTGAGGGAAGCGGCCTTCTCTGCGATCGCCTGGATCGCCTGCTTCTTGCTGTTCGCCCTGAGGGCGGGAATGACCGCTTCGGGATGGATGAGATCGGAAAGGTCCATCATCTCCAATGCCTTGTTGACGCGGTGCGGCGCGGCACCGTCTGGCTACGTCACGTAGAGTTTCAGCTTGCCGCGCGGGGCTTCTTCAGGCTCGGGTCAATCCACCCGATGTTCCCGTCCTTGCGGCGATAGACGACGTTGATGCCGCCATGCGCGGCGCTGCGGAAGACGACGACCGGCACGTCCGACATGTCCATTACCGCGACGGCATTCCCGACCGACAGCGTGTCGAGCCGGGTATTCTCCTCGGCGATGATCACGGGGCTGTAATCTGCCGGAACTTCGGCTTCCTGGTCGGGTGCCGCGAGCACATAGGCGGCTGCCGCCTCGCTTTCGCCGCGCGATCCGGCAGGATGATGGTCCTTGAGGCGGCGTTTGTAGCGGCGGAGCCGCTTTTCGACGCGCTCGGCGGCGCGGTCGAAGCTCTGGTGCGGGTCCTGTGCCCGCGCCTCGGCGGCAATCTCGACGCCGGAATCGAGATGCAGGACGCAGTCGCTGCGAAAGCCGGAGCCTTCCCGCTCGACCGTGACGTGGCCGCTATAGCCGCCGTCGAAATATTTCGAGACGGCCTCGGCGATGCGCGTCTCGGCGTGGCTGCGCAGGGACTCGCCGACGTCCATGTTCTTTCCGGAAATCCGCAGCGCCATGGAAGCAGTCGAAACCCGGTTCCGTCTTCGTCTTCTGTTGTGGCGTGCGCGGCGACCCCCCTCAGGGGCCCGTCCCGGACGACGTGTGACCGTCCGGAGCCGGACGGCCGGAGAGGCCAGAGCCCTTCTCCCCGCCCGGTGGGCGCCCTTCTATTGGCGGGCGCCGGACAAGTCAACCAAGCCGGCCGGTGCCCGCCAGGCCAACGAAATCTGAGATAGGGACCGACTTGCCGGCGGCAAGGTTCAGCCGCCGGCCAGTTTCTCGCGGCGGCGCTGGACCGAGGACGGAATACGCATCGCCTCGCGGTATTTGGCGACGGTGCGCCTTGCGATGTCGATGCCGGAACCCCGCAGGACCTTGACGATCGTATCGTCGGAGAGGACGTCGTCGGGGGCCTCGTCGTCGATAAGGCGGCGGATCCGGTAGCGCACGGCTTCGGCAGAATGGGCCTCGCCGCCGCCCGCCGCGGCGATCGAGGCGGTGAAGAAATACTTCATCTCGAAGATGCCGCGCGGTGTCGCCATGTACTTGTTGGAAGTGACCCGCGACACGGTGGACTCGTGCATGCCGATCGCCTCGGCGACGGTCTTGAGGTTAAGCGGGCGGAGGTGCTGGACGCCTTCCGCGAGGAACCCGTCCTGCTGGCGCACGATCTCGGTCGCGACCTTGAGAATCGTCTTGGCGCGCTGGTCGAGACTCTTCACCAGCCAGTTGGCGGTCTGCAGGCAATCGGCGATGTAGGCCTTGTCGGTGTCGGTCTTCCGGCTGCGCGCAACCTTGGCGTAGTAGCTCTGGTTGATGAGGACGCGGGGCAAAGTCGACGAATTGAGTTCGACGATCCAGCTGCCATCCAGCGCCGGCCGCACGGTCACGTCGGGGACGACCGGCTGGATGATGCCGTTGCCGTAGGCGTTGCCGGGCTTGGGATCGAGCGCCCGGATTTCCGCGATCATGTCGGCGAGATCGGCGGCGTCGACGCCGCATATCCGCGTCAATGCGGCCATGTCGCGGCGGGCGAGCAGGTCGAGATGGGCGAGAAGCGCCTGCATCGCCGGATCGAGGCGGTTGCGCTCGCGCAACTGGATGGCAAGGCACTCGGCGAGATTGCGGGCGCCCACCCCGGGCGGATCAAAGGCCTGGATGAGGGCGAGAGTCGCTTCGACCTCAGCCGGCGGGGCGCCGAGCCGCTCGGCGATCTCGGCGACTTCGCCGCGGAAATAGCCGGTCTCGTCGATCTCGGTGATGATCTGCTGGCCGATCAGCCGGGCAGAGGGGTCGGCGGTTGCGAGCCCGAGCTGCTCGACGAGGCGGTCGGCGAGCGAGCGCTCCTCGGCGACAAACGCTTCGAGATTGTAGTCGTCTCCGGTTGCCGGAGACTGCCGCGCCGGCGGCGTCCAGGCGTCGACGGTCGGGCCGTCCGCGCGCGGGTTGGCCGGTTCCGGCGGGTCCGCGGCCGCCGCGCCCGGGGCGGCGACGCCGGCGCTCTCCCGGTCTCCGCCGGCGAACGCGGCCTCCTGCCAGTCATCGGTCTCCAGCGCGTCGCGGGCCGCGGTGTCGTCCGGGCGTTCGGCGGCGCCGTCGGAATCGCCGCTTTCCTCGGCTTCTGCCCGTTCGAGGAGCGGATTGCGCTCGAGTTCCGCCTCGACATAGGCGACCAGGTCGAGATTAGACAGCTGCAGCAGCTTGATGGCCTGCATCAGCTGCGGCGTCATCACCAGCGATTGGCTTTGCCGGAGTTCGAGCTTGTGGGATAGCGCCATGGTCGCCGGAAATACGCGGAGCCGGAACTGGTCCAAGTTTTGCTTGTCCAGCTGCCTTGGTAGCCGAACCGGCTGGCCGGTTAAAGGCTAAACTGCTCCCCAAGGTAAAGGCGGCGGACCTCCGGGCTGCGCACGATCTCGTCCGGCCGGCCTTCGAACAGCACCTCGCCCGAATGGATGATGTACGCCCGATCGATGAGGCCGAGCGTCTCGCGGACATTGTGGTCGGTGATGAGAACGCCGATGCCGAGGCTGGTGAGGTGGCGGACGAGCGCCTGGATATCGCCGACCGCGATCGGGTCGACGCCGGTGAACGGCTCGTCGAGGAGCATGAAGGCGGGGCGGCTGGCGAGCGCCCGGGCGATCTCGCAGCGGCGGCGCTCGCCGCCCGACAGCGACATGGCGGGCGCCTTCCGCAGGTGGTCGATGTGGAACTCTTCGAGGAGGGCGTCGAGCTGGTCTTCGCGATTGCGCCTGTCCGGCTCGACCACTTCGAGCACGGCGCGGATGTTGGCCTCGACGCTGAGGCCGCGGAAGATCGAGGCTTCCTGCGGCAGGTAGCCGATGCCGAGCCGGGCGCGGCGGTACATCGGCATGCCGGTGACGTCGTGGCCGTCCAGTTCGATCGTGCCGGCATCGGCGCGGATGAGCCCGGTGATCATGTAGAAGATCGTGGTCTTGCCGGCGCCGTTCGGCCCGAGCAGGCCGACCGCTTCGCCGCGCGCCACCGCCAGGCTCGCCTTGTGGACGACGACGCGGCCGCGATAGGCCTTGCCGAGTCCGTGCGCCACCAGCCAGCCGCGCCCCCCCGCTTCGGGGATCAGCCGCGACGGCGGCTTTTCCTCGTCGTAATAGGCACCGTTGCCGTTGCTGGCCCGGCCGCGCGGTTTCCGCCCGAACACGCTATCCGCCGCGCTCCCTCCAATGACCCTGGCGCGGAGATAGGCTCTCCGCCTGCCGCTGTCGAGCCTTCAGGGCGAGGCCGGTCCCGACCCGTCGGGAGTCGCCGCTTTCATCGTCTCCGGGGTGATGACGCCCTGGATGCGCTTGCCTGGCGCCTGTTCGAGGCGGGCCCGGCCGGTGCGCAGGTCGACCACCAGCTTCTCGCCGGTCATCACGCTGGTGCCCTGGCTCAGCACCACGTTGCCGGTGAGCGTGATCACCTGCGAGGCCATGTCGACCACCGCCTTCTGGCCGGTGACCGTCTGCGGTCCCGAGGAGACGAAGACCTTGCCGAGCGCCTCGATCCTGGTGAACGCGCCGGTCTTGGAGGCCTTGGCGTCGAGGCTCGAATAGAGCTTGATCGAGCCGGCTTTCAGCGTGGTCGCGCCGCGCGTGACCGTGACGCCGCCGGAAAAGACGGAAACGCGCTGCTTGCCCTCCTCGAAGACGTCGAGCGCCGCCGCATCGACATTGACCGGGTCCTTGGAATCGGCCTGGAAGCCCGCGAACAGATCGCTAGCGCCGGCCGCGGCGGCAGGGACTGCCGGCACGATCAGCCAGGCGAGGAGCGGGACGACCTGAAGCAGGCGGCGGGCGAGGCTCATTGCGTGTCCGGCTGAGGTTCCTCGGGAAGCGGTTCCGGCGGCGCCGGCAGGCCGGCGGCGGGGGCGGATCCGGGCGGCGCGAAGGCGTCGGGCGGCGGCACGAAGCTCACCGAGACGCCGCCTGAAAACTTCACCCGCTTGCCGCGGTCGGCAATGTCGATCGAATTGGCCCTGAGCGACCCGGCATCGGAGCGGATTTCGATCGGGTTGGCCGATGACAGGGTGCCCTTGCCGATGTCGACATGGGCGTCGCGGAGCGTCCCGCTATAGCCGTCGCTGGTGGAGATCGTGATGCCGTTCTGGAGCACCAGAAGGTTCGTGTCGGCGTTGAAGACGCCCTGCTTGGCGTTGAGAGTGGCGGTGCTGGTCCCGTCCAGTCCGAAACGGGCGTCGATGTCATCGAGCGTCACGATCTTCGGGTTCTTCAGATCCTGCGTCGCCCTGGCGGCCTTAACCTCATAGGCGCGCCTGGTCCCTTCGAAGCCGGATATATGCGGCGCGTTCATCACCAGCGACTTGTCGGCGATATTGATGCCGGCAAGCGACACGGCGTCGCCGCCGCTCTCGAAGCGCATGGCGAGGAAGAAGCCGACGATCGCGACGGCCGCGACCGCCGGCAGGGCGAACTTCAGCCACTGGACGCGCCGGCTGTGCCGGTGCGCGCGGCCGTAGTCATCGCCGCCGCGCGGACGCGTCGGATCGAAGCGGATGCGGCGGGGCGCCGGCGCTTCGGTAAGGTCGGTCATTCTGCCAGTCTACAGCGAATCGCCGGGTGAAGCTTTATCCCTTGTCCGCCAACAAGATGGCGGGGTGAGGGCCGGGTTAAACCGGCGCTCAGTGGGCGAATATGTCTTCCTCGGCCCAGCCGGCGAGGTCGAGCCGCGCCCGCGTCGGCAGGAAGTGGAAACATTCGAGCGCCAGGCCCGAGCGGCTTTCGCGGACGAGCCGCTCCTCCAGCTTCGCCTTCAGCGCGTGGAGGTGGATGACGTCCGCCGCGGCATAGGCAAGCTGCGCTTCGCTGAGGCTCGCCGCCGCCCAGTCGGAGCTTTGCTGCTGCTTCGACAATTCGATGTCGAGGAGGTCCTTGACCAGGTCCTTGAGGCCGTGGCGATCGGTATAGGTGCGTACCAGCCGCGAGGCGATCTTGGTGCAGAAGAGCGGTTCCGCCATCACGCCGAAGGTGGCGAAGAGGACGGCGATGTCGAAGCGGGCGTAGTGGAAGACCTTGGTCACGCCCGCATCGGCAAGAAGCGCGGCGAGGTTCGGCGCGCTGGTCTGCCCGGCCGCCACCTGGACGATATCAACCGTGCCGTCGCCGGGCGACAACTGGACGAGGCAGAGCCGGTCGCGCCAGGGATTGAGGCCCTGAGTCTCGGTGTCGATGGCGACGCTGTCGCGGTAGCGGGAGAGGTCGGGGAGGTCGCCGCGGTGGAAACGGATGGTCATCGCGCGCGAGTGGTAGCCGAAAGGCCGGATTCGTTCAAATCGGCCATGGTGCCCAGGAAAGGACTCGAACCTTCACGCCTCGCGGCACACGGACCTGAACCGTGCGCGTCTACCAATTCCGCCACCTGGGCACGGGCGCGATGCTTAGGGGGGCGCCGGAACCTTGTCAACGCGCTCTCCGGTGCGGTCCGGATGCCCGGAAGGAGCGGCAGCGAGCCGCATGTCGTGAGACGCGGCGGCGGTGTGTCTGGACGCGCTTGATGCCAGACGATAAGGAAACCGGTGCTTCGCGCGGGCGCCTCGCCCGCGTTTGAACCGGAGACGCCGATGGCGATCGAAGTGGCGGAACGCGGGCTGGTCACGGTCTTTGGCGGGTCCGGGTTTATCGGCCGGCATGTCGTCCGCGCGCTCCTGAAACGCGGCTGGCGCGTGCGCGCCGCGGTTCGCCGGCCCGACCTCGCCGGGCATCTGCAGCCGCTAGGACTGGTCGGCTGGGTGCAGCCGGTCCAGGCCAATCTCCGCTACCGCTGGTCGGTCGACCGCGCCGTGACCGGGGCCGATGCCGTGGTCAACCTCGTCGGCATCCTCGCCGAAAAGGGGATGCAGCGCTTCGATGCGGTGCATGCCTTCGGCGCGCGTGCCGTCGCCGAAGCGACGCGGAATGCCGGGATCGGCACGCTCGTCCACCAGTCGGCGCTAGGCGCCGATCCGGAATCAGATTCGGTCTATTTCCGGACCAAGGCGGCGGGCGAGGATGCGGTCCGCGAGACGATGCCCTCGGCGGTGATCACGCGGCCGTCGATCGCCTTCGGGCCGGAGGACAGGTTCTTCAACCGCTTCGCGGCCATGGCGCGCCTCTTCCCGGCGCTGCCGCTGATCGGCGGGACGACCCGTTTCCAGCCGATCTTCGTCGGTGACCTCGCCCGCGCCATCGCCGACGCTGTCGAAGGCAAGGCGATGCCGGGGACGACCTACGAGCTCGGCGGACCGGAAGTGAAGACCTTCAAGGAATGCCTCGAACTGATGCTCGACGTGGTCGAGCGGAAGCGGCTCCTCGTCCCGGTGCCGTTCCCGGTCGCTCGTATCATGGGGGCGGTGCTCGGCCACCTGCCGGGCAGGCTGCTCACCGCCGACCAGGTGCGCCAGCTTCAGGTCGACAACGTCGTCTCAGAGGCGGCCGAGCGCGAGGGCCGGACGCTCGCCCGCTTCGAGAGCGACCCGACCAGCCTCGCCGCGATCCTCCCCACCTACCTGCAGCGCTTCCGCGCCAAGGGCCAGTTCGAGCGGCAGCGCCTGGCGTAGGGCGACCGGCTTCTTCTCCACGGCGGCGTCGCCGGTGAAGAAGAGGACGGCGAGGCCGATCACGCCGACCGCGATCCGCCACCAGCCGAACGGCGCCAGGCCGTAGCGGCTGACAAAGGCGAGGAAGCTCCTCACGACGATAAGGGCGGAGACGAACGCGGATACGAAGCCGACCGCGATGACGACCGCGGCGGCGCCGTTGATCGCCGCCCAGTTCTCGTAGAGGTCGAAGACGAAGGCGCCGAGCATCGTCGGCATGGCGAGGAAGAACGAGAACTCCGCCGCCGAGCGCTTGTCGGCGCCCAGGAGCATGCCGCCGACGATGGTCGCGCCCGAGCGCGAGACGCCGGGGATGAGCGCCAGGCACTGGAAGAGGCCGATGCCGAGCGACAGGCGAAGCGGATAGCGCATGATGTCGAAGACGGCCGGCGGCAGCGGCAGCCGGTCGATGAAGAGAAGGACGATGCCGCCGAGGATGAGCATCACGCAGATGAGCCAGGTCGCCGCGAAGAGCACGCCGGTGATGAAGTTGTGAAAGAGGGCGCCGAGGATCGCGGCGGGCAGGAAGGCGATGATGACGCCGAGCGCAAACCGGCGCGTCGCCGGGTCGCGCGGCAGGTCGCGGAGGAGCGTGACGATGCGGCCGGAATAGACCGAGAGCAGCGCCAGGATCGCGCCGAACTGGATCAGCACCTCGAAGGCCTTGCCGGCGTTCTCGAAGCCGAGCAGCCTGCCGGCGAGGAGGAGATGGGCGGTTGACGAGACCGGAATGAACTCGGTCACCCCTTCCACGATGCCGAGGAAGAGGGCATCGATCAGCGTTCCAAAATCCATGGGAATCCCTGCGGCGGCGTGGCCCGAATCGCGTCTTGTTCCTGCCGCAAGCGGGTTCTATACCGCAAGTCCCGCCCGGCCCAGATTCGCCGCTCCCTGCGGCGCGAATGACGAGTTCACGACATCAATCGCTGATGCCAGTCCTCCACCATCATCCGCTTTCCCCCGGTTCGCGTTACGTCCGTCTGATACTGGCCGAGTATGGCGAAGAAACGGTCTTCGTCGAGGAAGAGCCGTGGGCGCGCCGCGAGGAACTGCTGAACCTCAATCCGGCGGGCACTCTGCCGGTCTTCATCGATGAGCCGGAAGGCGTGATCGTCGGCGGGGCGGTGATCGGCGAGTACCTGGCCGAGACGCGCGGCGTGCGCGCCGGCGAACCGGCGCTGATGCCGGCTTCCACGATCGAGCGCGCCGAGGTCCGGCGGCTGGTCGCCTGGTTCCTGCAGAAGCTCGACGACGAGGTGACCGGCTACCTGGTTACCGAGAAGGTCTTCAAGCGCCGCGCCCCGGCTTCGAACGGCGGCGGGCCGCCGGATGCCGCGGCGATCCGCGCCGGGCGCGCGAACATTCGCTCGCATTTGCGCTATATCGGATACTTGGCCGGCAGGCGCGACTGGCTGGCGGGGCGCGAAATGACGCTCGCCGACCTCGCCGCAGCCGCCGAGCTGTCATGCATCGACTATCTCGGCGAGGTGCCGTGGGAAGAGGACGCAACGGCGAAGCACTGGTACGCGCGGGTGAAGTCGCGGCCGAGCTTCCGGGCGCTGCTCGCCGATTCGGTGCGCGGCGCTCCGCCGCCGACGCACTACGCCGACCTCGACTTCTGACGCCGGAAGCGGCGAAGGCGCGACTCCTTGCCGATGCCCGCGCCGAAGGCTTCGACGTCGTGCGCGTCGCCCGCGCCAACGCGATTCCCGAGGCGGGCGACCGGCTCCGGCAATTCCTCGCGCTCGGCCGCCACGGCACGATGGGCTGGCTCGCCGACGCGGCGGAACGCCGCGCCGCGCCGAACGCGATGTGGCCAGAGGCGCGAAGCGTCGTCATGCTCGGTTTCAACTATGGTCCGGCGGGCGACCCGCTCGCGGTGCTCGCCCTGAAAGATCGCGGCGCCATCGCGTCCTACGCGCGGAACCGCGACTATCACGGCGTGCTGAAGGGCAGGCTGAAGGGAATCGCTTCCCGGCTCGAAGCGAAGACGGGCGCCCGGGTGAAGGTCTTCGTCGACACGGCGCCGCTCATGGAGAAGCCGCTCGCCGCGGCGGCCGGGATCGGCTGGCAGGGCAAGCACACCAACCTCGTCAGCCGCGATTTCGGGTCGTGGCTCTTCCTCGGCGCGATCCTCACCGACCTCGAACTGCCGGCCGATGAGGCCGAGACGGATCATTGCGGCGCCTGCACCGCCTGCCTCGACATCTGCCCGACCAGGGCGATGCCGGCTCCCTACCAGCTCGATGCGCGCCGGTGCATTTCGTACCTGACGATCGAGCACGCCGGGCCGATCCCGGTCGAATTCCGCGCGGCGATGGGCAATCGCATCTACGGCTGCGACGACTGCCTCGCGGTCTGCCCGTGGAACAAGTTCGCCAAGGCGACGCGCGAGGCAAAGCTCGCGGCGCGCGACGATCTGGCCGCGCCGCCGCTCGCGGAACTGGCGGCGCTCGACGAGGCTGGCTTCCGGGCGAAGTTCAGAGGCTCGCCGGTGAAGCGGATCGGGCGCGACCGCTTCGTGCGGAACGTGCTCCTCGCGATCGGCAATTCCGGTCGCCCGCAGCTTGCCGCAGCCGCTGAGAGCCTGCTCGCCGACCCGTCGCCCACCGTCCGCGGTGCGGCCGTATGGGCGCTGTCGCGCCTCGACCCGGCGTCTTTCGCGAAACGACGGGGAGCGGTGAAGGACAGCGATCCATCGGTGCAGGAAGAGTGGGCGCGGACAGTTCCGGAGCCCGTGTCGGCATGAGGTCGCTGCTCCCCGAGCGTCGCGGCATCCCGCCGGCGTCCGCCGGCTGGGCCCTGGCGATCGGGGCGCTCGCCGTGGGCGCCTTCGCGATCGGCGCGATTGCAGTTGGGCAGATGGCGGTCGGCAGGCTTGCGATCGGGCGCTTCGCCCTGCGCGAGGCCCGGATCGGACGCCTGGTTGTGGACGAGATCGAGGTCGGCCGCATGCGCAAGCGCGGCAGGCGAAAGGGGAAGAAATGAGCGAGCCGCGCTTCTTTCCATCGGCCGCGGCGTGGCGTGCCTGGCTGGAGGAAAACCACGCCCGGGAAGATGCGCTGCTCGTCGGCTTCCACAAGGTGGAAACCGGCAGGGGCGGGCTGACCTATCGCGAGGCGGTCGATGGCGCGCTCATCTATGGCTGGATCGACGCGGTCCGCCGCGGCGGCGCCGAGCACTGGACCATCCGCTTCACCAAGCGGCGGCCGCGGAGCATCTGGAGCGCGATCAATATCAAGCGCGTCGAGGAATTGAAGGCAGCCGGCGAGATGAAGCCCGCCGGTCTCGCGGCCTTCGAGGAGCGCGATCCGGCGCGGCAGAAGAAATATTCCTACGAGAACCGCGACGTCGCTTTTTCCGCCGAGTACGAGAAGAAGTTCCGGGCGAACCGCAAGGCATGGGACTGGTTCCAGGCGCGCCCGCCTTCCTATCGGCGTCCGGCAACGTGGTGGGTGATGAGCGCGGTGAAGCCCGAGACGCGCGACAGGCGTCTGGCAACGCTCATCGCCGACTCGGCTGCCGGCCGGAAGATCAAGCTGCTGACGCCGCCGAAGGCGCCGAAGAAGGAAAAGGGCAATGGCTGATGCTGCGCGGCTGCTGGTCTTCGGGCTCGGCTACAGCGCTCGCGCCATTGTCGCCGCGCTGCGGCCGCGATTGGCCGCGGTCGCCGGTACCGTCCGCAGTGCCGACAAGGCCGCGCGGCTGACCGAAGCGGGGACCGATGCGTTCGTGTTCGATGGCGGTGCGCCGTCCGGGGAAGCGCGCCGCGCCTTGCAGACCGCGACGGATGTTCTCGTTTCCATCCCGCCGGGCGAGGGCGAGGACCCGGTGCTGAAGCATCACCGCGCCGATCTTGCCGCGGCGCCGGAGCTGCGGCGGATCAGCTATCTCTCGACCGTCGGCGTTTACGGCGACTACGGCGGCGCCTGGGTGGACGAGCGCACCATTCCGCATCCCGCGCACCAGCGCGCGATCGCGCGGCGCAGGGCAGAGAAGGACTGGCTGGCACTGGCGGCGGAGAAGAAGATTGCGTGCGGCCTGTTCCGCATCGCCGGCATCTACGGGCCGGGCCGGAACCCGCTGGTCAATCTCATCGAAGGCAAGGCACACCGGGTCGATCGGCCCGGACAGGTGTTCAACCGCATCCATGTCGAGGACATCGCGTCGGCGGTGGCGGCGTGGTTCGCCAGGCCGTCGACCGGCATCTTCAATCTCGCGGACGACGAGCCGGCCGACCCGGCAGAGGTGGTCGCCTACGCGGCGAGCCTCCTCGGAGTCGCGCCGCCGCCCCTGGTGCCGATCGAGGACGCCGACCTCTCGCCGATGGCGCGCTCGTTCTACGACGGCAACCGGCGCGTCATGAACCGGCGGATCAAGGAGGAGCTGGGCGTGGCGCTGCGCTACCCGACCTACCGCGACGGGCTGTCGGCGATGTGGCGGGACGGGACCTGGCGGGGCGAGGCGAAAGGTTGAATGGACCCATGGCGGTCAAGCGGATGGACAACGTCGGAATCGTCGTCGAGGACCTTGGCGCGACGATCGATTTCTTTCGCGAACTCGGCCTTGAGCTGGAAGGCCGCGCCACGATCGAAGGAGAGTGGGCGGGACGTGTAACGGGATTGGGCGACCAGCACGTCGAGATCGCCATGATGCGCACGCCCGACGGGCACAGCCGGCTCGAACTATCCCGTTTCCTCACCCCGCCGGTCGTCGCGGATCACCGCAACGCGCCCGTCAATGCTCTGGGCTATCTCCGCGTCATGTTTACCGTGGACGACATCGACGAGACGTTGGACAGGCTCCGGAAGCTCGGCGCAGCCCTCGTGGGCGAAGTGGTCGATTATCAAGACACTTATCGACTCTGCTACATCCGCGGGCCCGAGGGGCTTCTCATCGGGCTGGCCCAAGAGCTCGGCTGAGACCGAAGTCATCGCCCTGTAAGGGCAGGGGCGCTTATCGATCGGTCGGAGCGCCCTTTTCCAATCCTGTCTCCACGCGCAGACCGTCAATCGCGGCGAACAGGCGGTCGAGGTCTTCCGGCCGCGACAGGCGATGGTCGCCGTCCTTGACGAGCGTCAGCACGACGTCGTCGGAGGCGAGGCGCTCGGCGAGTTTGGTCGCGTGCGACCAGGGCACCGACTCGTCGAGCTGGCCCTGGAGGATGTGAACCGGGCAGCCGACCTCGATCGGCCGGTCGCCGAATAGATGCTTCCGGCCGTCTTCGATCAGCTTCAGGGTGATCGTGTTCTCGCCCTGGGGCGCGTCGGGCGCGCCGAGCAGGCGGCCGCTCGCCTGGATTTCCTTCCGCACCTTCCTCGTCATCCGCTGCCACATGAGCTCTTCGGTCATGTCGGTCGCGGGCGCGATCAGCACCATCCCGGCGATTCGGCTGTTGCCAGCGGCGTGGAGTTTCGCTGCCAGGAGGAGCGCGATCCAGCCGCCCATCGAGGAGCCGACGACGATCTGCGGGCCGCCGGTGAGCTTCTCGAAGGCAAAGGTCGCCTCCTCCAGCCAGTCGCTGATCGTCCCGTCGGCGAAATTCCCGGCCGAAAGGCCGTGTCCGGAATAGTCGAACCGGGCATAGGCGAGGCCGTTCCGCTCGGCGTAGACATCGAGCGCACCAGCCTTGTGGCCGTCCATGTTACTGCCGAAGCCGGACAGCCAGAAAAGGCCGGGACTGCCGCCCCTGCGGACACGGCAGGCGAGCCGGCGCGGAGGTTCGCCGACCTCGAAAAACGAGGGAAGGGAGGGAGCAATCGGTTCTGGCACTTTTGACACAGCGTAACCAAATGGCAGGAGAGGGGAACTGCCGGCCTGCCTCGCGGTTGACTTAGGTCGGCCTTTGGCCGATTTCTTCCTTATCAGCGTTCGCCGCGGTCCGCGGCGTCCGCTTTCGCATCAACGATAGAGGAGCATGCCGCCATTCGCAGACCATTCAAGGCCGCGCCGCCCACCAAGGACGGGCCGCGCATCAACGAGGAAATCGCCGTCAGTCAAGTTCAACTGATCGACAACGAGGGTCAAAACCACGGGGCAACCCCGATCCTCCGCGCTCTCGAAATGGCCCGCGAAGCCGGGCTCGACCTGGTCGAAATCGCGCCGAATTCGGTGCCGCCGGTCGCCAAGATCCTCGATTACGGGCGCTTCAAGTACCAGAGCCAGAAAAAGCAGGCCGAGGCCCGCAAGAAGCAGAAGACCGTCGAGATCAAAGAGATCAAGATGCGTCCGAACATCGATGTCCACGACTACGAGGTGAAGATGCGCTCGGTTCGCCGCTTCTTTGAGGAGGGCGACAAGGTGAAGGTGACGCTCCGCTTCCGCGGCCGCGAGATGGCCCACCAGGAACTGGGCGTGAAGCTTCTCGACCGCGTGAAAGAGGAGACCGGCCCGATCGCCAAGGTCGAATCCGAGCCGCGCCTCGAAGGCCGGCAGATGACGATGGTCCTGGCGCCGCGATGAACGCGGCGATGGAAAAGCTGCACGGGTTGAGGACTATCGGACGCGGGCTCCTGACTGGCGCGGCCCTTTTCGTTTCGGCCGCGCCCGCCATGGCAAGCATCTGGGTCTATGGCGGCGGCGCCGATCCGGCATCCGGGGAGATGAACTCCTACGCCGGGACGATTGTCGAAGGGACCCTTGCGAACTCGTCGCTTTCGGTCAGGTGCGAGGGCGACAGCCTGTTCGTCGTTGCCAAGAAGGGGCTGGCGTTCCACTTCGATCCGACCATCGACGTCGAGTTCGGCATCGACGGTGAGGCCAGCCCTGCGCGGCCGTGGATATGGCTGGTCGAGGACAGCCTGGCGGTGCTCGATGGCGAAGCGGCCAGCAACCTGGCCCGCGCCATCATGGCCGCTGAGGACAAGCTCGTCGTCAAGATCGGCGGCGACGCGCTCACCTTCGAGGTCGAGGACGTCAAGGCCAACGTGACAAAGGTTCTCGCCGACTGCGGCTTGAAGTAGCGAGAGTTCCCAGGTCTTCTACCTGCTATGCTGCTTCGTCGGCGGGTGAGTGCCAAAGCGGCGCAAGGAACCCAACCGGAGAGCAATTCTTCGCCGAAAGCGGCGCAAGACTTCGAGTTGAGACCCCGCCGCGGCACTGTCGCCCCCTTGTTTCGCGGCGGACCGGCCGCTATAACGCCGCCCTTCCGCGCCGACCGGCTAGTTCAGGGGTCGCTCCGACCCGCTGACGGGCATGCCGTGGCGGCGCTAACCGCCCATCCGAAAGGACGCGAAATGCCCAAGATGAAGACCAAGAGCGGCGCCAAGAAGCGCTTCAAGGTCACCGGCACCGGCAAGGTGCTCTATCAGCAGCGCGGGAAGCGCCACGGCATGATCAAACGGACCAAGAAGCAGATCCGCAACCACCGCGGCACTGCGGTCCTGTTCAAGTCGGACGGCGACAACATCAAGAAGTACTTCCTGCCGAACGCCTGATCCGACCTCAGAAGGAACGCCGTCATGGCCCGAGTGAAACGGGGCGTTACGTCCCACGCCAAGCACAAGAAGACGCTGAAGCGCGCCAAAGGCTTCTACGGCCGGCGCAAGAACACGATCCGCGCCGCCAAGGCCGCGGTCGACCGGTCGGCGCAATACGCCTTCCGCGACCGCAAGAACCGGAAGCGCAGTTTCCGTGCCCTGTGGATCCAGCGCATCAACGCCGCCGTCCGCCTGCACGGACTGACCTACGGCCGATTTATCGACGGCCTCGGCAAGGCCGGGGTCGAAGTCGATCGGAAGGTTCTCTCCGACCTCGCGGTCAGCGAGCCGTCGGCCTTCCAGGCGCTGGTCGAGAAGGCCAAGAGCGCCGTCGCCGCCTGATCGGTTTCGTCTCTGCCTGCCGGGGTCGTGAAGCTGGTGCTTCTGCGGCGCCGCTTGCCTGTGCCGCGGTTTCTGTCACAACCCACGCCGGACAGAACTGATGGACGAAAAGATCAAACCCGACCTCGATACGCTCGAGCGCGATCTCGGCCAGCGGATTGCCGCGGCCGAAAGCGAGGCCGACCTTGAAGCCGCGCGTGTCGCCGCGCTCGGCAGGAAGGGCGTCGTCTCCGACCTCCTGAAGGGGCTGGGCGCCATGTCGCCGGTCGAGCGCCAGACGATGGGCCCGGCGCTGAACGGCCTCAAGGACCGGGTCGGCGAGGCAATCGCCGCACGCCGCGCAGTCCTCAAGGAACGCGAGCTGGCACGGCGGCTGGAGGCGGAGCGGGTCGACATAACCCTCCCGGTCCCCGCCTCGGCGCTGGAGACGGGGCGTATCCATCCGGTCAGCCAGGTGATCGACGAGATCACCGCGATCTTCGCCGACCTCGGCTTCGCGGTTGCCGAAGGGCCGGACATCGAGACCGACCACTACAATTTCACCGCCCTCAACTTTCCGCCCGGCCATCCGGCGCGCGAGATGCACGACACGTTCTTTTTCAATCCGCGACCCGACGGCGAGCGGATGCTCTTACGCACCCATACGTCGCCGGTCCAGATCCGGACCATGGAAAGCGAGAAGCCGCCGATCCGCGTGATCATTCCGGGCCGCACCTACCGGATGGACTCGGACCAAACGCACACGCCGATGTTCCACCAGGTCGAAGGCCTCGTCATCGACGAGACGAGCCACCTCGGCCACCTCAAATGGACGCTGTCGGAGTTCTGCCGGACCTTCTTCGAGGTGCCCAAGGTCGAGATGCGCTTCCGGCCGACCTTCTTCCCGTTCACCGAGCCGTCGCTCGAAGTCGACATCCGTTGCCGCCGCATTGGCAATGAAATCCGCTTTGGCGAGGGCGACGACTGGCTGGAAATCCTCGGCTGCGGGATGGTGCATCCGAACGTCATCCGCAACGGCGGGCTCGATCCCGACCGCTACCGGGGCTTCGCCTGGGGCATGGGGATCGACCGCATCGCAATGCTGAAATACGGCATGCCGGACCTCCGCGCCTTCTTCGACGCGGACGTGCGCTGGCTCAACCATTACGGCTTCCGCCCCCTCGACCTGCCGACGCTCTTCGGAGGGCTGAGCTCGTGAAACCCGGGTATTCGCGACCTGTTCCCTCCCCCCTTGCGGGGGAGGGCTAGGGAGAGGGGTCGATGCCCCACGAACCGATCTCTACGTTTCGTCATGCCGCAGCGCGGCGCCTGCGACGCGAACAGACGAGCTGCGAGCGCATGCTCTGGCAGGCGCTTCGCGGAAACCGGTTCGAGGATATGCACTTTCGGCGGCAGACGCCGATGGGTGCGTACATCGTCGATTTTGTTTCCCATGCCGCGAAGCTGGTCGTCGAACTGGACGGTGAACAGCACGGGCTGCCGCATGACCAGATGAACGACCGTGTTCGTGATGCCTGGTTGGCGAGGCGTGGATATCGCGTCTTGCGGTTCTGGAATTCCGAAGTGAAGCAGCACATCGAGGGGGTACTGGCGGCAATACGTGACGCAGCCTCAACCGCACCCCTCTCCCCCACCCTCCCCCGCAAGGGGGGAGGGAGCGCGGCGCGCACTTTGCCCGCGGCACAGGACGACTTCCCATGAAATTCACCCTTGCCTGGCTGAAAGAGCACCTCGACACCCACGCCGATGTCGCGGCGATCGAGGTTGCCCTGACCATGGCCGGGCTCGAAGTGGAATCGGTCGAGGACGCGGCGAAGGCGTTTGCGGCGTTCAGGATCGCCCGCGTCGTGTCGGCGGAGAAGCACCCGAACGCGGATCGCCTGCGCGTCTGCGTCGTCGATACCGGCAGCGGGACGAACGTGCAGGTGGTCTGCGGCGCGCCGAACGCGCGGCCCGGAATGATCGGCGTGTTCGCGCCGCCGGGCACGCATATACCGGGCACCGGCGTCGACCTCGCGAAGGGGGTCATCCGTGGCGTCGAGTCGAACGGGATGCTCCTCTCGGAGCGCGAACTCGGCCTGTCGGATAACCACGAGGGCATCATCGACCTGCCCGCGAATGCGCCGGTGGGGCAGCCGTACGCCGCCTATGCGGGGCTCGACGATCCGGTCTTCGACGTGGCGGTGACCCCGAACCGTCCCGATGCTCTCGGCATCGCCGGGATCGCGCGCGACCTTGCCGCTGTCGGCCTCGGCACGCTGATCGACAAGCCGGTCGCCGCGGTGAAGGGCAACGGGCCGTGCCCGGTCGACGTGAAGCTCGATTTCGGCATCACGGTTCCGCTCTGCCCGGCCTTCGCCATGCGGCTGGTGCGCGGCGTGAAGAACGGGCCGTCGCCGGAATGGCTGCAGAAGCGGCTCCGCGCGATCGGCCTCCGTCCGATCAATGCGCTGGTCGATGTCACCAATTTTCTCACCTACGATCGCAACCGGCCGCTCCACGTCTTCGACGCAGGCAAGGTGAAGGGCGACCTCGTCGTCCGCCGGGCGCTCGCAGGGGAGAGCTTCACGGCGCTGGACGGCAAGACCTACGCACTCGACGAGACGATGTGCGTCATTGCCGACGACGACGGCGTCGAGTCGCTCGCCGGCATCATGGGCGGTGCGGCGACCGGGTCGTCCGAGACGACGACCGACGTGCTCGTCGAGTCGGCGCTGTGGGACCCGATCAATATCGCGCAGACAGGGAGGAAGCTCGGCATTCAGTCCGACGCGCGCCACCGCTTCGAGCGCGGCGTCGATCCCGCCTTCACCGTTCCCGGGCTCGATCTTGCGACGGCGATGATCGTCGAACTGTGCGGCGGCGAACCGACCGAGACCGTCATCGCCGGTGAGATCCCGGTCGAGCGGCGCGTCATCGATTTCCCGGTGAGCGAAGTGCGCCGCCTCGGCGGCATCGACCCGGCGACCGCCGACGTCGTCGCGGTTCTGGAGAAGCTCGGCTTCGCCTGCAAGGCCGACAAGGCGCATGGCCGCATCGCGGTCACGGTTCCGACCTGGCGGCCGGACGTGTCGATGAAGGCCGATCTGGTCGAGGAGGTCGTCCGCATTCTCGGCGTCGACAAGGTGCCGGAAGAGCCGCTGCCGCGAGCGCCCGGCGCGGTGAAGCCGGTGCTGACCCTCATCCAGACGCGCACGCGCCGGGCCAAGCGCGCGCTTGCCGCGCGCGGCATGGTCGAGGCGGTGACCTGGTCGTTCATCAGCGGACCGGTGGCGGAGACCTTCGGCGGCGGTTCGGCGGCGCTGAAGCTCGCCAACCCCATCGCCTCCGACATGTCGGATATGCGGCCGAGCCTGCTCCCCGGCCTTGTCGCCGCGGCCGAACGGAACGCGGCGCGCGGCTATGCCGACCTGGCGCTCTTCGAGGTCGGCCAAGTCTATCGCGGCGACCGGCCACAGGACCAGGTGATCGCAGCGAGCGGCGTGCGGCGCGGCACCGCCGGCGTCAATGGCAGCGGCCGGCACTGGGCGGCGAAGGCCGGGCCGGTCTCGGTCTATGACGCGAAGGCCGACGCGCTGGCGCTCCTCGATACGCTCGGCATTTCGCCGGACAAGGTGCAGGTCGCGCCGGACGCGCCGGCCTGGTTCCATCCTGGCCGCTCGGGCCTGATCCGGCAGGGGCCGAAGACCATCATCGGCACGTTCGGCGAACTGCACCCGGCGGTGCTGGCCAAGCTCGACGCTTCCGGACCGCTGGCGGCGTTCGAGGTGATCCTCGACGCGCTGCCGGCGCCGAAGGCCCGGCCGACCAGGACCAAGCCGGCGCTCGTCCTTTCCGGCCTGCAGCCGGTGCGGCGCGACTTCGCTTTCGTCCTCGACCGTGAGATCGAGGCGGCCAAGGTCGTGCGCGCGGCGGAGGGCGCCGACCGGAAGCTGATCGCCGGCGTTTCGGTCTTCGACCTGTTCGAAAGCGACGCGCTCGGAGAGGGCAAGAAATCGCTCGCTATCGAAGTGACCCTGCAGCCGACCGAGCGCACGCTCACCGAGGCCGAGATCGACGCGGTCGGCAAGAAGATCGTCGCCGAGGTGGCGAAAGCGACCGGCGGCACGCTCCGCGCCTGATGGTCCGGACGGCCGGCGGGTGGCGCTACCTCGTCCACGGCCACGCCATCGTCTCTGCGGACGACCGCATCGCCGGGCCGGACGGGCGGGTGCCGCCGTCGCTCAGGAACGATGCCGACTGGACGCGCTTCCAGGCCGCTCTCGACAGGGCGGCGGTGACGGTGCTCGGCCGCTACGGGCACGAGGCCAATCCGAACCGCGCCGGGCGCAACCGGCTGGTCCTTTCCTCCTCGGCCCGCGCCGTCGAGCGGCGCGACGATGCATGGTGGTGGAACCCGGCGGGCGCGAGCCCTGAAGCCGCGCTGGCAGCGGCGGCGCCCGGCGGCGGCATCGTCGCCGTGGTCGGCGGGCGTCAGGTCTTCGACCTGTTCCTCGAGCTTGGCTACGACGAGTTTCACCTGGCGCGGATCGCGGGTGTTCACGTTCCGGACGGGGTCGCGATCTTCAGCGAGGTCGTTACGGGGCACAATGCCGACGCGGTGCTGGTGGGTCACGGAATGCGGGCCGGCAGCGCCGAGGTGCTGGATACGGCGGCGGGCGTGACTTTGAAGGTTTGGCAGCACACCGGCGCCAAGGTCTGAAGCGAAGTCGCGCAGCAGCTCCTCCGCGCGTCCGCCTCGAGGGATGTCGTGACGGTGCGTCACGTCAAGGACGGGCAGCCTCAGATCTTCTGGTAATCGAGTTCAAGGAAGGCGACGACTTCCTTCTGCCAGCGGTCGCGGACGAACGCGACGTGGTCGGGATGCTTGTCGTAGGCGTCGTACGCGGCCTGGTTGGCGAACTCCATCGAGAAGCCGAACTTGTAGTCATTCTTGATGCTGACCTGACGCAGCACCTCGAATTTCCGAACGCCGGGAATGGCGGAGAGAATGCGTTTGCCGTCGGCGAGGAACGCCGTCTCGGCCGGCATGTCGGGGTCGTATTTCAGGCGGAAGGCTACGGTGTGGCGGATCATCTCGGTTCGTTTCCGTCCCTAGTGGGCTGCGTCCCAATTGTTGCCGGCATGGGCATCGACCTGCAACGGCACGCGCAGCCGTACCACCGGCTCTGCCGCACCCGCCATGACCTTGGTCACTACCGGCATGGTCGCCTCGACCTCGTCATCGGGCGCCTCGAAGATCAGTTCGTCGTGCACCTGGAGGAGCATCCGCGCCGAGAGCTTGGCCTCGGCAAGCGCGTCCTCCATCCGGATCATGGCGCGGCGGATGATGTCGGCGGCCGAGCCCTGCAAGGGCGCGTTGATCGAGGCGCGGTCGACAAAGGCGCGCTCGGCCGGCGACTTGGCATTGACCTGCGGGAAGTGGACCTTGCGGCCGAAGAGCGTCGTCACGTAGCCGTGCAGGCGCACGCGCGTCCGCATCGTCTCCATGTAATCGCGGATGCCGGGGAAGCGCTCGAAGTAGCGCTTGATGTAGGCGCCGGCGTCCTCGCGCGGGATGCCGAGCTTGTTGGCGAGGCCGAAGGCGGAGATGCCGTAGATGATGCCGAAGTTGATCGCCTTGGCGCGCCGGCGGACATCGGCCGGCATGCCG
>DASRGK010000040.1:0-3019 GCA_035651055.1 Bauldia sp. | reverse complement strand
AACATCGCGATCGGCGCGGCCGGCATCGCGCCGCTCGTCGACTATCGAGGCCGGCACGACGCGGCCGGCTACGAACTGCACGTGACGGTGCTGGCGGTCGCCGACGAACTGGCGGCGGCGTCGGAACTCGTCATGCACAAGTTGGCGGCGCGTCCCGTGGCGCTGATTCGGGGCTATCAGGCGCCGATCGCGGCGGCGTCGGGAACGGGGCGCGATCTGATCATGGATCCGACGCGCGATCTCTTCCGGTGAACCGGAAGCGGCAGGAGAACGGAGGCAGGGGCATGGGGGTCGTCGGCTACGCGGCGTCGTTCGAGCAGTTTCATCCGACCGATCTGTTGGCGTATTGCCAGCAGGCGGAACAGGCCGGCTTCACGTCGGTGATGGCCTCCGATCATTTCCACCCGTGGGTGCCGTCGCAAGGCCAATCGGCCTTCGTCTGGGCGTGGATGGGCGCGCTCGGGGCGACGACGAAACTCCGCTTCGGCACGGGGGTGACGCCGCCCGGCTACCGCTACCACCCCGCCATTCTGGCGCAGGCGGCGGCGACGCTGGAAGCGATGTTTCCGGGCCGGTTCTACCTCGGGCTCGGAGCGGGGGAGGCGCTGAACGAGCACATCGTCGGCGAATACTGGCCGGAAGCGCCGGTGCGGCTCGAACGGCTGATGGAGTCGATCGAGATCATCGAAAAACTCTTCACCGGCAAGAAGATCAAGCATCGGGGCGCCCATTTCAATGTCGAAAGCGCCCGCCTCTACACGCTGCCGCCGTCGCCGCCGCCGATCTACGTCGCCACCTCGGGGCCGGTGATGGCGATGCGGACCGGCAAATACACCGACGGGATCATCACGGTCGGCGCGGCGGACGAAAAGATCAGGATGCTCCTCGACAAGTTCGCGCAAGGCGCGCGGGAAGCGGGCAAAGATCCGGCGACGATGCCGAAGATGCTGCAGGTGAAAATCTCGTTCGCCAACACGCTCGAGGAAGCGACCGAACACGCGGTGCGGGAATGGCCGAACGGCGGGATGGCGTTTCCGAAAGCGGACATCCGCGAGCCGGAAGATTTCGAAGCGATGGCGAAACTGGTCCGGCCGGAGCATTACCGGAACCGCGTCTTGCTGACGCCGAATCTCGACGAGCATATCGCCTATTTGCAGCATTTCATCGATCTCGGCTTCACCGAGGTCTACATCCACAACGTGGCGCGGACGCAGGAAGCGTTCATCGAAGCGTACGGCAAGAGGGTGATTCCGGCGCTGAAGTGGCCGGAGGCGTAGACGGCAAGACGGCGAGTCGGCAAGACGGCCAGAACGAGTCGAGAAGTCGAGAAGTCGAGGAGTCGAGAAGTCGCCGCCTCCATCGTCATTCCGACGAAGTGTGCAGACCGGAGACATCCGTTACACCTGTTCGGAGACATGCGTTACACCTGATGCGGCATCGTACCCGGCGAAAGGAGGGTACGCCGATGCCGTGGCAGGAGCGATCGATCATGGTCCAACGCCAGGAGTTCGTTACCCTGGTTCAGCAGGACGGGTTGTCCATCGCGGCGGCGTGCCGATGCGCCGGCATCAGCCGGCCGACCGGCTATCGCTGGTTGGCCCGCGCCGCCGCCGGCGAGCAGGACTTCACCGATCGCTCGCGGCGACCACACCATGCGCCGCGCCGGACGAGCGCCGAGACTGAGGCGGCGGTGCTCGCGTTGCGGGCGCAGCACCCGGCGTGGGGCGGCCGCAAATTGCACCATGCCCTCGCGCGCGAGGGCATGGTGCAACCGCCGGCGGCGAGCACGATTACCGCCATCCTGCGCCGCCATGGGCAGTTGCTGCCGATTCCCCCGCGCCGTGACTTCCGGCGTTTCGAGCGGGACGCCCCCAACGACCTGTGGCAACTCGATTTCATGGGCCATCGGCCGCTGGCCAGGGGCCGCGTCCACCCGTTGACCATCGTCGATGACCATTCCCGCTTCGCCCTCTGCCTGACCGCCTGCGCCGACGAGCAGCAGTCGACCGTCCAGGCCCACTTGACCGCGGTCTTCCGCGCCTACGGGTTGCCGCAGGCGATCCTCGCCGATCACGGGTCGCCGTGGGGCACGGCCGGACGCGGCGGCTTGACGACGCTCGAAGCGTGGTTGCTCCAACTCGGGATCGACCTCTGGCATGGCCGACCCCAGCATCCGCAAACGCGGGGCAAGGTCGAACGCTTCCATCGCACCATCGCCGTCGAGGTCTTCGCCGGGCCGCGCTTGCCCGATCTGCGCGAAGCCCAGACCGCCTTCGATGCGTGGCGAGCCTTGTACAACGCCCATCGGCCCCATGAGGCGCTGGACGACGGCGTGCCCGCCGAGCGCTACCAGCCCAGCCCCCGACCCTTCCCGGCGACGTTGCCAGAGGTCATCTACGCGCGGGAGGATGTGGTCTGCCCGGTCACCCTCCATGGCTCCATCACCTGGCAGGGTCGTCGGGTCTTCGTCAGTCGCGGCTTGGTCGGCCAGCCGGTGGCCGTTCGTCCGACCTTGGACGCCGCGGTCTGGACCGTCCATTTTTGTCAGCGCCAAGTCGCCGTCATCGACTTGCGCGACCCGGACGAGGTGTAACGGATGTCCCCGCACATCTGTAACGCATCTCTCCGGTCTGAACAAGTAGTTGGGATCGCCGGTCGGCGTGAACGTGTACGACTTGGCGGGGTTGTTCGCCGGCGCGCCCGGACAGTCGGGGCCGCACGCGACGCAGGCGCACGTGCCGCCCGGACCGCTGCATTGTCGCCCCACGCCGCAATTGTCGGGGTGGTCGCAACAGGCGTCGTTCGGGATGCAGACGCCCTGGCAGAGCGTGCGCCCCGCGTCACAGACGCACGTCCCGTTGTCGCAGCGCTGGTTGTCGGGACAGACATTGCCGCAGGCCCCGCAGTTGTTCTTGTCGCTGCCGCCGTCGGTCTTGCAGCCGACGGTCTTGTCGCCGCTGCAGTTGAGCCACGGCGCGTCGCATTTGGCCGCCTCACAGGTCCCGCCATTGCACGCCCA
>DASRGK010000039.1:0-51452 GCA_035651055.1 Bauldia sp. | reverse complement strand
TTTCGCCGAGCCGGCGCAATTCGGACGCGCTGAGCAGCAGCAGGCCGAGCGCCAGCGTTGCCGCGATGACCACCCAGAGCATCGGCAGAATGCGCCTCGCCCGGCGCACGTAGAATGCCGTGAAGCTGAACTGGCCCGTCGCCAGCCCGCGATAGACGATCCCGCCGATGAGGAAGCCGGAAATGACGAAGAAGACATCGACGCCGACATAGCCCGAGCGGAAGGGCCAGACGCCGGCGTGGAAGAGGATCACGGCGATGACGGCGATCGCGCGCAGCCCGTCGATGTCGCGGCGATAGGGAAGGGAGGCCGCGGAGGCCGTCCTGCCGTGGCCCGCGCCGGCAGCAGCGTCATTCACGGCGAGGCGCTATCCGCTCTGGCGACCGCCCGTTCGATACGTGCCTGCATGCATTCCCCTATCCCCCACGATTGCCGCTGCCGGCCGATCCTATGTCATCGGCCATGGATCGCGACGGCAACGTGACGGGGACGAGCATCGAGGGACAGGCCAAGCGACCCTCGCCAATTGCCGCCGCCCGCTCGCCGCCGCCGGCGCAACCCTCTCCGATGTCTTCCCGGCGCCGTCCGGCATCCGTTGATCGGTATCAAAGCGCCAATGCGCGCGCCCGCCTAGGTGGAGTGACCGCCTTTGGAACGCGCCATCAGCCATGCACCGCGATATGACCCCGCGCATCGAGCTTGCCGGCAACCTCGGCGCCGGCCCAGTGCGCGTGCGGCGTCCGGTCTATGTCGACATGCTGCCGCCCTGCAACGTCGCCTGCCCGGCCGGCGAGAACATCCAGGCGTGGCTGGCTCATGCCCAGGGGGGCGACTACCGCGCCGCATGGGAAACCATCGTTCGCGACAATCCGATGCCGGCGGTCCACGGGCGCGTCTGCTACCATCCCTGCGAGACGGCCTGTAACCGCGCCGAGCTCGACGAGGCGGTCTCGGTCCATGCGGTCGAGCGCTTTCTCGGCGACTGCGCCGCCGCCGGCGGCTGGCAATTGCCGGTCGACCGACCCGCGACCGGCAAGCGGGTTCTCATCGTCGGCGCCGGCCCGAGCGGCCTCTCCGCCGCCTACCACCTCACCCGCCTCGGCCACTACGCGGAAATCCGCGATGCCGGGCCGCTCCCCGGCGGCATGCTCCATTTCGGCATCCCGGCCTACCGCCTCCCGCGCGACGTGCTGATGCAGGACATCGGCCGCATCGAGGCGGCGGGCGTGCGCATCGTCCTCAACCACAAGGTCGAGGACGTGCTTGCCGAGCAGGAAGCCGGCGGTTTCGATGCGGTTTTCGTCGCCATCGGCGCGCATGCCTCCAAGCACGTCGACATTCCCGCCCGCGATGCGGTGAAGGTGCTCGACGCGGTGTCGCTGCTGCGCGATGTCGAGGCGGGCAACCCGCCGCTCCTCGGACGCCGGGTGGTGGTCTATGGCGGCGGCAACACGGCGATGGATGCGGCCCGGACCAGCCGGCGGCTCGGCGCGTCCGAGACGATCATCGTCTATCGCCGCGACCGGGAGCACATGCCCGCGCACGCCTTCGAGGCCGACGAGGCGCTCTCCGAAGGCGTCAGGATCAAGTGGCTGACGACCATCAAGGGGATCGCCGGCGACACCCTCACCGTCGAGCGGATGGAGATCGGTCCGGAGGGGCGGGCGGTCGGCACCGGCGAGATCGAGACGCTGACCGCGGACGCCGTCGTCCTCGCGCTCGGCCAGGACGCGGAGAGCGCGTTCCTCGCCAAGGTCGCGGGCATCGAACGCAAGAGCGACGGTACGGTCATCGTCGGCCCGAACATGATGACCGGACATGCCGGGATCTTTGCCGGCGGCGACCTCGTCCCCAGCGAACGCTCCGTCACCATCGCCACCGGCCATGGCAAGAAGGCCGCCCGTCATATCGATGCCTGGCTGCGCGGGACGGAATATGCCGGCCAGGCCAAGCCCCCGACGGTGCATTTCGCCGGCCTCCACCTGCCGGTCTACTCGGATGCGCCGCGCTCGGCCGAGCCGGCCCTGCCACCCGCGGCCCGGCAGCGCGGTTTCGACGAGGTGGTGGCCGGGCTGACCGTGGCGGAAGCGGTCCACGAGTCCCGCCGCTGTCTCTCCTGCGGCAATTGCTACGAGTGCGACCAGTGCTTCGCCGCCTGTCCCGAGGATGCGATCGAGAAACTCGGCCCCGGCCGCCGCTACCGTTTCCGCTACGACCTCTGCACCGGCTGTGCCGTCTGCTTCGAGGCCTGTCCCTGCCATGCCATCGAGATGATCCCGGAGCCGGTCGCATGAACGGACGTCCGGGAATCCGCACCGTCATGGACGGCAATACCGCGGTGGCGCACGTCGCCTACCGCGTCAACGAGGTCTGCGCGATCTATCCGATCACCCCGTCCTCGACCATGGCGGAGCTCGCCGACCAGTGGTCGGCGGAAGGCCTGCGCAACATCTGGGGCAACATCCCGGTCGTCCAGGAAATGCAGAGCGAGGGCGGCGCCGCCGGCGCCGTCCACGGCGCGCTGCAGTCGGGCGCCATGACCACGACCTTCACGGCCTCGCAGGGCCTGATGCTGATGCTGCCCAACATGATGAAGATCGCCGGCGAACTGACGGCGACGGTCTTCCATGTCGCCGCCCGCGCCCTCGCCACCTCGGCGCTGTCGATCTTTGGCGATCATTCCGACGTGATGACCGCCCGCACCACCGGGTTTGCGCTCCTCTCCTCGGGCAACGTGCAGGAAGCGCATGACGCCGCGCTGATCGCCCAGGCGGCGACGCTGAAGGCGCGCATCCCGTTCCTGCATTTCTTCGACGGCTTCCGCACTTCGCATGAGCTGAACACGCTGTTCCTGCTCGGCGACGACGACATCCGCGCGATGATCTCCGACGACCTGGTCCGCGCCCACCGCGCGCGGGCGCTCGATCCCGAGCACCCGTTCGTTCGCGGTACCGCCCACAACCCGGATACCTTCTTCCAGGCGCGCGAGGCGGTCACGCCCTATTACAACGCGGTCCCCGGCATCGTCAGCGACGCGATGGAACGCTTCGCCGCGCTGACCGGCCGGCGCTACCGCCTGTTCGAATACGAGGGCGCGCCGGACGCCGAGCGGGTTCTCATCCTGATGGGGTCGGGCGCCGAAACCGCGCGCGAAACCGTCAAGGTCCTGGCGGCGCGGGGCGAGAAGGTGGGCGCGATCCAGCTGCGCCTCTACCGCCCGTTCTCCGCCGCCGACCTGCTCGCCGCCCTGCCGGCAACCGCCAGCGCGATTGCCGTCCTCGAACAGACCAAGGAATCCGGGGCTCCCGGCGAGCCGCTCTACCTCGACGTGGTCAGCGCCCTGGCCGCAGCGGCGGGACGGGGCGAGCGCGCGACGATGCCGTTCGTCGTCGGCGGCAGGTACGGTCTATCGTCGAAGAACTTCCCGCCGTCGCTAGTCAAGGCCGCACTCGACGAACTCGCCCGGCGCGATGCCGGCGGCCGGTGCGTCGCCCGTCACGGCTTCACGCTCGGCATCGATGACGATGTCTCCCATTCGAGCCTTGCGGCCGACGAGTCATTCTCGATCGAACCCGACAGCGTCACCCGCGCGGTATTCTTCGGGCTCGGCGCCGACGGCACGGTCGGCGCCAACAAGAACAGCGTGAAGATCATCGCCGAGGATGCCGGGCGCTTTGCCCAGGGCTATTTCGTCTACGATTCGCACAAGTCCGGCGCGCAGACCGCCTCGCATCTGCGTTTCGGGCCGGACCCCATCCGCGCGCCCTATCTCATCGCGAGCGCCGGATTTCTCGCCTGCCACCAGTTCGGCTTCCTCGAACGGCAGGATATTCTCGGTCTCGCCGCTCCCGGCGCGGTTTTCCTGCTGAACAGTCCCCACGGACCGGACACGGTCTGGGACCGCCTGCCGCGCGCCGTTCAGCGGCAGCTCATCGACAAGCGCATCCGCTTCTTCGTCATCGACGCCTCGCGGGTCGCGCGCGAGGTCGGTCTCGGCAGCCGCACCAACACGGTCCTCCAGACCTGCTTCTTCGCCATTTCCGGCGTGTTGCCGCGCGAGGAGGCCATCGCTCACATCAAGAAGTCGATCCAGAAGACCTATGGGCGAAAAGGCGAGACCGTCGTCCAGAAGAATTTTGCCGCGGTCGACGGCACGCTTGCCCGGCTCTCCGAAGTGCCGGTTCCGGCGGAGGTCACCAGCGCCTTCGACAGTCCGTCGCTGGTTCCCGCCAACGCGCCGGAATTCGTGCGCCGCGTGACGGCGCCGATGCTGGAAGGCCGCGGCGACCGTATTCCGGTCAGCCTCGTCCCGGCCGACGGCACCTTTCCCTCCGGCACCAGCGCTTATGAGAAGCGCAACATCGCCGAGGAAGTCCCGGTATGGCGCGAGGACCTCTGCATCCAGTGCGGCCAGTGCAGCTTCGTTTGCCCGCACAGCGTCATTCGCTCGCGCTACTACCACGAGGACCTGCTCGCCGGGGCTCCGCCGACCTTCAAGGCGGCGCCGGTCAACGCCCGCGGCTACCCCGAAGCGCGCTTCACGCTGGAACTCTATGTCGAGGATTGCACCGGCTGCGGCCTCTGCGTCGAGGCATGCCCGGTGACCAGTCCGCGCGAACCCGGCGTTCGCGCCATCAACATGGTCGACAAGCAGCCGGTCCTTGCCACCGCCAAGGAGAACCTCGCCTTCTTCGAGAAGCTCCCGGTCAACGATCGCGCCCGCGTCGACTTCGCCAATGTCCGCGGGGTTCAGTTCCTCGAACCCCTGTTCGAGTTCTCCGGCGCCTGCGCCGGCTGCGGCGAGACGCCATATCTCAAGCTCCTCTCCCAGCTCTTCGGCGACCGCGCCCAGATCGCCAACGCCACCGGCTGTTCGTCGATCTATGGCGGCAACCTGCCGGTGACGCCGTGGACGAAGGACCGGGAAGGCCGCGGACCGGCCTGGTCCAATTCGCTCTTCGAGGACAATGCCGAATTCGGCCTCGGCTTCCGGCTGGCCGCGGACAAGCATCTTGAAACCGCCCGCACGCTCCTCGCCGAGCTGGCGCCGGCCGTCGGCGAGGAGCTTGCCCGGGCGATTCTGGCTGCCCCGCAGATTGAGGAGTCGGAAATCCGCGAGCAGCGCGCCCGCGTCGCGGCACTGAAGTCCGCACTTGCCGGAATCGACAGCGAGGCGGCCCGCAATCTCATGTCGGTCGTCGATCACCTCGTCCGCCGCAGCATCTGGATCGTCGGCGGCGACGGCTGGGCCTACGACATCGGCTATGGTGGCCTCGATCATGTTCTGGCGAGCGGTCGCGACGTGAACGTGCTCGTCCTCGACACCGAAGTCTATTCCAACACCGGCGGCCAGGCGTCGAAGGCGACGCCTCTCGGCGCGACCGCGAAATTCGCGACCGCCGGCAAGCGGGTGCCGCGCAAGGACCTTGCGCTCCAGGCGATCGCCTACGGCAACGTCTATGTCGCCCAGGTCGCGATGGGCGCCAATCCGCAGCAGACCCTGCAGGCCTTCCGTGAGGCGGAGGCCTATCCCGGCCCGTCGCTCATCCTTGCCTACTCGCACTGCATCGCGCACGGCATAGACATGCGTTTCGGCATGAAGCAGCAGGACCTCGCGGTGGCGAGCGGCTACTGGCCGCTGCTCCGCTTCAACCCGGCGATGCGCGCGGCCGGACTCAATCCCTTCCGGCTCGACTCGCCGCGGCCGGCCATTCCCTTCAAGAAGTACGCCTACAACGAGATCCGCTATTCCGCGCTCGCCGACATCCGTCCGAACGAGGCCGCCGGGATCCTCGCCGAGGCGCAGGCGACGGTGAACGCCAAATACCGGCAGTACGAGCAGCTTGCCGGGCTCGATGCGGAAGGCTTCCAGGCCGGCGTCCAGCCGCTCGCGCCGCCCTCCGGGCCGCCGGGACGCGGCCCATGAACCTCGCCACCGACTACATGGGGCTGAAGCTCGCCAACCCGCTCGTTGCTTCGGCATCTCCGCTCAACGCCGACATCGGCAACATCGTGCGGCTGGCCGCGGCGGGCGCGGGCGCCGTGGTTCTCCCGTCGCTGTTCGAGGAGCAGATCGAGGCCGAGGACGCGCGGCGGGTGGACCTGATCGAGGGCTGGAGCAACAGCTTCGCCGAGGCGCTCACCTATTTCCCAAGGCAGAGCGAATACGCGGTCGGACCGGACGCCTATCTCAGCCTCATCCGCAAGGCGCGGAGCGAGGTGGATATCCCGGTGATTGCGAGCCTCAACGGCATCACCAACGAAGCCTGGCTCGGATATGCGCTCGATATGGAGGAAGCCGGCGCGCACGCGCTCGAACTGAACATCTACTTCATCCCCGCCGATCTGACCCTGACCGGCGTCAAGGTCGAGCAGCGCTATCGCGAGATTGTCCGCTCGGTTTCGGCCGCTCTGCACATACCTGTCGCCGTCAAGCTCAGCCCGTATTTCAGTGCGCCCGGCAATTTCGCCGTGTCGCTGGCGGAAGCGGGCGCCCGCGGCCTTGTCCTCTTCAACCGCTTCTACCAGCCGGACATCGATCTCCAGCGGCTCGAACCGGTGACCGACCTGGAGCTCAGCCGGCCGAACGAAATCCGCTTGCCGCTTCTCTGGCTGGCGCTTCTTTCCGGACGGGTGAAGGCCTCGCTTGCCGCGACCTCGGGCGTCAACTCTCCGGACGAAGTGGTGAAATACCTGCTCGCCGGGGCGGACGTGGTGATGACCACGTCGGCGCTGCTGCGGAACGGCGTTGAGTATATCGGCACACTGCGGCGCGGGCTGGAAGCCTGGCTGAGCGAGCGTCGCTTCGACTCGGTCGACCAGATGCGCGGCCTCCTCAACCAGTCTCGCGTCAGCGATCCCCAGGCGTTCGAGCGCGCCAATTATATCCGCATCCTCCAGGGCTACGGTTCGACCCGGCGGTAAGCCGAAACGCCTTGGTTCCTGCCGCGCCACGTGCCGGGCAACCCGCCCACCCTGAACGACGCCACGCAACGCCAGAAATGAAGAGCCAGCGGGAACTCCCCGGCTTTTCCTCAAGGCCATGCCGGAGGGGGTCTGGACACGTCCGACAGAAGCGGTAATCTATTACTTAATAAAATAATGGAAGCAGCGGGGATGCGGCTTCGGGGCAATCAGAGCACGGCACGGGCGCTTAACCGGCGGCTGGTCCTCGATCAGCTGCGGCGGAACGGCTCCATGAGCCGGGCCGAGATCACCGCCGCGATCGGCCTCAGCGCCGCCGCCATCAGCTTCATCACGGCGCAGCTCATCGACGAGGGCATCCTGATCGAGGGCGAGGCCGTGCAGGGCGCCGGCGGACGCCGTCCCATTCCGCTGAAGATCAACTACGCATCGCGCCATTCGATCGGCCTGAAGGTGATGGTCGATCGCGTCATCGGGGTCATTACCGACCTCGAAACCGCCGTTCTCGCCGAGACCGAGCTTCCCATCCTCGACACCGATCCGGCATCGGTCGCCCTTGTCTGCGCCCGCGTCGCGCGGCTCCTCGTCGCGGAGGCGGGCAGCGCCTGGGACCGGGTGATCGGTGTCGGCGTGGCGATCTCGGGCCAGGTCGACGCGGAGGCCGGCGTCTGCATCCAGATGCAGCGGTTCAAATGGCGCGATGTTCCGCTCGCCGCGATGCTGGTCGACTCGCTCGCGGTTCCGGTCTGGCTCGACAACGACGCCAACGCCTTCGCCGTTTCGCAGCACCTGTTCGGTCACGGGCGGGGCACGCAGGACCTCGCCGCCATCGCCGTCGGCCGCGGCATCGGCGCCGGCCTCGTCATCAGCGGTCGCCTGCACCGGGGCGCCAGCGGCGCCGCCGGCGAGTTCGGCCACAATTTCGAGGCGGCGGGGCGGATCTGCGAGTGCGGCCGGGAAGGCTGCCTCGAGACGCGCTGCGCCGATAGCGGCCTGCTCGCCTCATGGGCCGAGCGCGATCCGCTGGCGGCCGGGAAGGGCATGGACGATCTCGTGGCGGCGGCCGCCGCCGGCGACCGGATCGTCCGCGACATCGTCGCCGACGCCGGCACGCGTCTCGGTCGTCACGTCGGCGCGCTCGTCAATCTGGTCGATCCGGAGATGATCGTCTTCGGCGGCGAGGGCGTCCGTCTCGGCCGTTTCCTCTACGACCCGCTACGCCGGGTGCTCGACCAGGTCTGCTATCCGGGCACGCCGCGCGTCGCGATCGACTGGGAAGGCACCGGCTGGCCGCGCGGCGCCGCGGCGCTCGCGATCCAGCATTTCTTCAACTTCGAGGTAACGGGAGGGTATATCGCGCAGTCTCCGGAACTGCGCGCAGTCGAACGGGTAGCCTGAGCGACCTATTCAATCGCCAAGAACAAGACAACCGGCGGACGGCCCGAAAAAGGGGCGCCGAACGGTAGCCATCCACGCAACAAATGGGAGTGAAACATGAGGAAGACTGCCTGCCTTGCCGCCAGTGCGGCGATACTCAGCCTTGGCTTCGCGTCTTTGGCCTCGGCGGAGCCGAAGACCAATATGCTCCACCAGTGGGCGACCGGCTCGGATGCCGCCGCCATTGCCAAGCTCGGCGAGATGTTCACGGCTGCCGGCGGCAAGTGGGAGCAGACCGCGATCGCCGGTCACACCGCCAACACGCTCGCCAAGCTCCGCGCCGACGTGGTTGCCGGCAATGCGCCGCCCGCAGTCCAGCTGAAGGGCCCGGAAATCGCCGAATGGAACGCCACCGGGGGCACCGCCAACATGGATGACCTCGCCGCCAAGGAAGGCTGGGACAAGGTCGTCGCGCCCGAGCTGCTGCCGGTGATGAAGCCCGACGGCCATTGGGTCGCCGCGCCGATGAATATCCACCGCATCAACTGGCTGTGGGCGAACAAGAAGGTTCTCGCCGCCGCCGGGATCACCGAACTGCCCAAGACGTGGGCCGAGTTCAACGCCGACTGCGACAAGATCGTCGCGACCGGCAAGATCTGCATGGCTCACCTCAGCGCCGACTGGAGCGATGCCACCGTCTTCGAAGTGGTCGTCTACGGCCAGGATATCGACCTCTTCCGGAAGGCCTTCGTCCAGGCCGACCTCGACGCGCTGCGCAGCGACGGCATGGTCAAGGCGTTCGACGAAATGCGCCTGATGGTCTCCAAGTACATGGACCCGGCGATTGCCGGCCGTGACTACGATACCGCCTCGGCGCTGCTCACCAACGGCAACGCCGGCTTCTTCATCATGGGCGACTGGGAAATCGGCACGCTGACCGCCGCCGGCGCGAAGCCCAACGAGGACTATCTCTGCGGCCAGGCGCCCACCGACTGGGGCAAGCCCGGCTTCATCCTCAACTCCGACTCGGTCGTCTTCTTCAAGCAGAAGGACCCGGACTATATCGAGGGCCAGCAGCTGCTCGCCCACCTGATCCTTTCGCCGGAATTCCAGACCGTCTTCAACAAGGCGAAGGGCTCGATCCCGGCCCGTCTCGACGTCGATCTGTCGAACGGCTTCAACCCCTGCCAGCAGCTCTCCCAGAAGGACCTGCAGGCCTCCATCAAGGAGGGCACGCTGGTTCGCTCGATGGCCCACAACATGACCGTGCTGCAGAAATATCGCGGCGCGATGATGGAAGTGATCACCGAGTTCGTGAACTCTCCGAACATGTCCAGCAAGGACGCAGCCAAAGCGATGGCTGACGCGGTCGAAGCCCAGATGTAAACTTCTTCCGTCGGGCCGCGGGCCATCTCGCCCGCGGCCCGGCCGGACTGAGGGGAGGTGCGCGTGGCTGCGACTGCATCCATCGCAGGGTCCGATCTCGGCGCGGGGCGGGTCTGGCGCGAGCGGCTTGGCCGCTGGCTGCCGCAGATCGTGCTGACGCCGTCGCTGATTGCGACCTTCGTCTACGTCTTCATCTTCACGATCTGGACGCTATACATCTCGCTGTCCGACTCCTCGCTCCTGCCGAGCTACAAGTTCGTCGGTTTCGAGCACTACGTCGGCCTTTGGCACAATCGCCGCTGGAACATCGCCTATACCAATCTTTTCCTGTTCGGCGGCCTCTATGTCATCGGCGCCATGGCCTTCGGCCTCTTCCTCGCCGTGCTCATCGACCAGCGGGTCAAGGGCGAGTCGATCTGGCGGACGATCTACCTCTATCCGCTGGCCGTCTCTTTCGTCGTCACCGGCACCGTCTGGGGCTGGCTCTTCAACCCCACCTCCGGCATCGAACATTTCGTCCACGACCTCGGCTGGCTGGGGTTCAAGTTCGACTGGATCACCGACCGCGACATGGCGATCTACACGGTCGTCATCACCGGCATCTGGCAGGCCTCCGGCTTCGCCATGGCGCTCTTTCTCGCCGGTCTCCGCTCGGTCGACCAGGACCTGATCAAGGCGGCGCAGATCGACGGCGCCTCGGTCTGGCGCATCTATTTCCGCATCATCTTTCCGGCGATCCGCCCGATCTTCATCGCCGTCCTCGTCGTGCTTCTCCAGTTCGCGATCAAGACTTTCGACCTGGTGCAGGCCCTGACCCGCGGCGGGCCCGGCATCGCCACGACCATGCCGGCGATCTACGTCTATGACCTGATTTTCCAGCGCGGCCAGATCGCCGAGGGCGCCGCCGCGGCGATCATGATCCTCGTCGCGCTGCTCTTCGTGCTCGTCCCTTATGGCCTCTACCAGAGATGGCGCACGCGCAGGGAGACGGCCCGTGGCTAGTGTTGCCGCCTACGATCCGCTCGCCACGTCCGGCTCCTGGAGGCGGACGCAGGCCAAGCTCCTCGTCTACATTCCGCTGGCGATCTTCGCCGGCTACTACCTGCTGCCCTTCGTGATCGTCATCCTCAACTCGTTCCGCAACAACGAGGAGATATTCCAGAACGGGCTGATCTCGCTGCCGACCAGCTTCGACATCACGCCATGGTTCACGGCCTGGAACAAGTTCTGCGTCGGCGGGACGTGCGAGGGCATCGCGCCGAATTTCTACAACTCGCTGAAGATGACGATTCCGGCCACGATCATCTCGACGGCGATCGGGGCGATCAACGGGTACGTCCTTTCGAAGTGGCGCTTCCGCGGGTCCGAGTTCCTCTTCGGCGCAATGACGCTGGGCGTCTTCATGCCCGGCCAGATGGTGCTCCTCCCCTGGGCCTTCATCCTCGGCAACCTCGGACTTACCAACACCATCGCCGGCCTCGTCCTCATCCATACGGTCCAGGGAATTTCCTTCACGACGCTCTTCTGCCGGAACTACTACGTCAATATCCCCGACGACCTGATCAAGGCGGCCCGCATCGACGGTGCCGGTTTCTGGCGGATCTTCAACCGGATCATCCTGCCGCTCTCGCCGCCGATCCTGATCGTCACGGTGATCTGGCAGTTCACCGGCATCTGGAACGACTTCCTCTACGGCGTGATCTTCTCCTCCGGCCGCGGCCAGCCGATCACCGCGGCGCTGATCGCATTGTCGGCCAACGGCACGACGGTCCGCGAATACAACATCATGAGCTCGGCGGTGATCATCGGGGCCCTGCCGCCGCTCCTCATCTATTTCTTCGGGGGTCGCTACTTCATCCGCGGCCTGACCCAGGGCGCGATCAAGTAGGGCTGGGCAATCATGGCGTCGCTGACCGTCCGCAACCTTTCCAAAAGCTTCGGCAATGTCGAGGTCCTCAAGGGCATCGACCTCGAGGCCGAGACGGGCGAATTCGTCGTGCTGGTCGGCCCGTCCGGCTGCGGCAAGTCGACCCTCCTCGCCATGATCGCCGGGCTCGAGACGATCACCTCGGGCGAGATCGCGATCGGCGGCCGTGTCGTCAACCATGTCGCGCCGAAGGACCGCGACATCGCCATGGTGTTCCAGTCCTATGCCCTCTACCCGACGATGACGGTTCGCCAGAACATCACCTTCGGCATGGAGAGCCGCGGTGTGCCGCGCCCGGTCCAGGATGAGGCGGTCGCGCGGGTTTCGGCGCTCCTCAAGATCGACCAGCTTCTCCACCGCAAGCCGGCGCAATTGTCCGGCGGCCAGCGTCAGCGCGTCGCCATGGGCCGGGCCCTCGTCCGCGATCCGCTCCTCTTCCTCTTCGACGAGCCGCTTTCCAATCTCGACGCCAAGCTCCGCGTCGAGATGCGGACCGAGATCAAGAAGCTCTACAAGACGCTCGGCAAGACGACCATCTACGTCACCCACGACCAGGTCGAGGCGATGACGCTCGCCACGCGGATCGCCGTCATGCACCAGGGCCGCCTGCAGCAATTCGACGAGCCGGGCACGGTCTACGGGCGTCCGGCCAACATGTTCGTCGCGGGCTTCATGGGGTCGCCGGCGATGAACTTCCTTCCGGCCGAGGTCGTTTCCGGGGAAGGTCAGCCGATGATCGCGGTCGCGGTCGGCAGCGGGCGGGCCCTGCTGCCGCTCCCCGCCGATACCCGTCTGCAGCCGGGAGCGCGGGTCGTGCTGGGCGTGCGGCCCGAACATCTCTCGCGGCATGACGGACAACGCGCCGGGCGCGGCACGATTGGGCGTATCGATCTGCCGGTCGAGGTGGTCGAGCCGACCGGCGCCGAGACCATCGTCGTCCTCCGGGCAGGCGAGCGCGAGGTCATAGCGCGGTTCGAGCCGGACGCCGCGCCGAAGGAAGGCGAAGTTGTGCCGCTCGCCATCGACATGGGCAGGGCCTGCCTGTTCGACCCTGACACCGAGCGCCTGATCTGAACGGGAATCCCATCTTGTCTTTTGCGAAGTATCCAAGCCTCGAGGGCCGCGTCGTCCTCATAACCGGGGGCGGCTCCGGCATCGGCGGTTCGATGACCGAGGCCTTTGCCGGGCAGGGCGCCCGCGTCGCCTTCCTCGATATCGACGAGGCCGCTTCCGGCGCGCTTGTCGGGCGGCTGTCGGGGAGCCGCCACAAGCCGCTCTTCATTCCGTGCGACGTCACCGATCTGGCGGCGTTGAAGGCGGCGATCGTGCGCGTCCGTGGCGAAGTCGGGCCCGTCTCGGTGCTGGTCAACAACGCCGCCAACGACGACCGCCATTCCGTCGATGCGGTCACGCCCGAATACTGGGACGGCGCGATCAACGTCAATCTCCGCCATCATTTCTTCGCCTCGCAGGCGGTGCGCCCGCATATGCGCGAACTCGGCGGCGGCTCGATCGTGAACCTCTCGTCGACCGCCTGGCTGTTCGGTGGCGCCGACTTTCCGGTCTACGCCACCGCCAAGGCGGGCGTCGTCGGCCTGACCTATGCGCTCGCCCGCGCCTTCGGCGACGACGCCATCCGGGTCAACGCCATCGCCCCCGGCGCCGTGATGACGGAGAAGCAGCTCCGCCTCTGGTACACCGACGAGAGCGCCAAGGTCGTCGCCAGCCGCCAGCTCATCAAGGAGCGCCTTCTCCCCGAGGAGATCGCTCGCGCCGCGCTGTTCCTCGCCGCCGACGACAGCCGCATGATCACCAAGCAGTGCATCACCGTCGATGCCGGAATCCGCTGATGCTGTCGGTCGGGCTTAACCCCTACGGCATCGCGTACACGCTTGGCCTTCAGGCCCGCGATACGCCGCGGGCGAACCCGAAGCCGGGCGGTCTGGAAGGCTTCATCGCCATCGCCGGCGAGCTGAAGGCAAAGACGCTGGAGATTTTCGAGCCCTGGCTGGCTGAGTTCGATGCCGCCGGGCTCGCGCGCCTCAAGTCCCGCCTCGCCGAACTCGGCATGACCCCGGTCGTGAGCGGCGGCCTCACCTCGACGCCGATCGACCGCGCCGTCGCCTTCGCCAAGGCTCTGGGCGCCCGCGCCATTCGCGTCGCGCTCACCCGCATCCTCTGCGGCGACCGCGCCACGCTTGGCGACAAGTGGCCACAACTCGTCGCCGAAGTGCGCGCCTCGATCGGCCGCGCCGCCAAGGCCGCCGCCGAGGCGGGGGTGACCATCGTCATCGAGAACCACCAGGATTTCGGCAGCGCCGAGCTGGTCGCCTTCTGCGAGGAGGCCGGCCCCGCGGTCGGCATCTGCTACGACACCGGCAATTCGTTTCCGGTCGCCGAAGCGCCGCTCGCCTTCACCCGCGCGGTCGCGCCTTACGTGCGCCACGTCCACCTCAAGGATTATCGCGTCCAGTTCACCGACGAAGGCATCCGGCTCGTCCGCTGCGCCATCGGCGACGGCGCGGTGCCGATCCGCGAGATCGCGGCGATCCTCGGCGAGCACAGTCCGCATCTCACCGCGGTGCTGGAGCCGGGCGCACTCGAAGCCCGCCACGTGCGGCTGCTCACGCCCGACTGGTGGCAGGGCTATCCGCCGAGGAGCGCCGAGGCGCTCGCCGCCTGCCTCGCCGCGGCGCGCGTGCACCGGCTTGCCGACGACGCCGACTACCGCACGCCGTGGGAACAGCAGGCGGACGGCGAGATCGTCGCCTACGAGATGGACATGATCCGGCGCAGCGCCGCCAACATGCGCGATATCGGGCTGATGGAGAAGACCTGAATGAGCAAGGAACTCGCCGGTAAGATCGCTTTCGTCACCGGCTCTGGCCGCGGCCTCGGCCGCGTCATGGCGGAGCGGCTGGCCGAGCTCGGCGCCGACGTCGCCGTGCACGACATCGACTGGACCGCACCGGCCAAATACGGCGAGTACAGCGATCTCGGCGCCTCGGCCAAGGGCCTCGAAAAGCATGGCGTCCGCACCGTCGCGGTCACCGGCAATATCGGCGATCCGGCTGCGGTCGCGAAGATGAAGGCCGAGATCGAGGCCAGGCTCGGCGAGGTCGAGATCCTGGTCAACTGCGCCGGCGGCGATATCGGCGCCTCCGGCAACAAGCCGAACCCCAACGATGCGCTGCACGTCTCCTTCGAGGACATCAAGACGCTGACCAACAACAACCTCATCGGCACGATGCTGGTCTGCCAGGCCTTCGTTCCGCCGATGGTCGCGCGCGGCAGCGGCACGGTGATCAACATCGCTTCGGCTGCTGCCCATATGGGCGTGTCGCCCGAGGTGGTCTACTCGACGCTGAAGGCCGCCGTCGTCCACTACACGCGCTGTCTCGCCAAGGAACTCCTCAACGACGGCGTCCGCATCAACGCCGTCAGCCCCGGTCCGACCAAGAGCGCCCGCTTCCAGGCGACCCGCAAGGTCGACCCCGAGCGCATGAAGGTCGGCAAGTCGTTCAACCGCTATGCCGAGCCGGGCGAGATCGCCGATGCCGTCGCCTTCCTCGCCGGCCCGCGCAGCCGCTTCATCAACGGACAGGTGCTCCGCGTCGACGGCGGCATCACGCTCTACCCCGGCTAGGCGGCGGTCGCCGGCCCGAGCTTCCTTGCCAGCCCGTACCAGCCGCCGGCGGCGAGCGCGACGGCGGCGGCAGCGGCGAGCAGCGGCAGGCTCGGCGGCGTGACGTGGAAGACCCCGTTCAGCGTCGGCGTGAAGAGGATGGCGGCGATGGCGGCGGCGGCGATGCCGCCGATCACCCAGTAGGCGGCGCGGTGCCAGTCGAAGAAGGCCGAGCCGCGCTCGGCCGAATCGGCGAAGGCGAGGACGAGATTGGCCGCGACCAGCGCGGCGAAGCCGGCGCCGCGCGCCTCGGCCTCGGCAAAGCCGGCCCGCAGGCTGAGCACATAGAGCGCCAGCACCGCGATTGCGATGACGCCGCCCTGCACGATCGCATAGACGACCTCGCGGCGGCCAAAGAGGCTCTCGCTCGCCTTCCGCGGTGGCCGCTCCATGGCGCGCCGCTCCGACGGCTCGGCCTCGAAGACGATCGAGCAGAGCGGGTCGATGACGAGTTCGACCAGAACGACGTGCATGGGGAGGAGGAGCGGCGGCAGGCCGAGCAGTATCGGGACGAGGGCGAGCACCGCCGTCGGGATATGCACCGCCGTGACGAAGACGAGCGCCTTGCGGAGGTTGGCGAAGATGCGCCGGCCGAGGCGGACGGCGGCGACGATCGAAACGAACCGGTCGTCGAGAAGGACGAGGTCGGCGGCTTCGCGGGCCACGTCCGTGCCGCGCTTGCCCATCGCGATGCCGACATGGGCGGCCCGCAATGCCGGCGCATCGTTCACGCCGTCGCCGGTCATTGCGACGATGCCGCCATTCGCCCGCATCGCTTCGACGAGCGCCAGCTTCTGCTCGGGGAGGACGCGGGCAAAGACGCGTATGTCGCGCGCCTTTTCGCGGAGCTCCGCCGGGCTGAGCCGGCCGATTTCGGCGCCGGAGAGCACGCCGCCCGAGACGTCGATGCCGGCGTCGCGGGCGATGGCGAGCGCGGTCGCCGGATAATCGCCGGTGATCATCGCGACGGCGATGCCGGCGCGGCGCGCCTCCGCAAGCACCACCGGGACGTCGGCCCTCACCGGATCGTGGAAGCCGACCAGGCCCTCGAAGCGGAAGGTCTCCCCGCCCTCGGACGAGGCGACCGCCAGCACGCGAAGGCCGCGCGCCGCCATTTCGTCAACCGCCCTGCGCTGGACGGCGAGGAGGCCGGGCTCGATCCGGCAAAGGTCGAAGACCGCCTCCGGCGCCCCCTTGGCCGCAAGCAATCGGACGCCCCCGGCGAGCCGCCAGTGCTGGACCACCACCAGCCGTTCCGGTCGCAGCGGTTCGGTCTCGAACGGGACCGGCTCGCTTGAACGGACCTGCCTCGGATTGCCTGCCGCCAATGCATGGAGGGCGGCGTCCATCGGGTCGGTAGCCTCCACCGCCGATGCCAGCACGCTCACGTCAAGGACCCGCTGCGCCGCGGCCGGCAAGGCGGTCTTTCCCGCCTGCCAGACGGCGTCGCCTCCCCGCAGTTCCGCCACCGCCATCCGGTTCTCCGTCAGCGTGCCGGTCTTGTCGACGCAAAGCAGCGTCGTGGCGCCGAGCGTTTCGAGGACTGCCGGATGCCGCACCAGAACCTGGCGCCGCGCCAGCCGCCACGCGCCGAGCGCCATGAAGACCGCCAGCACCATTGGGAATTCTTCCGGCAGAAGCGCCACGGCGAGGGTGATCCCGGAGAGGGCGCCGTCGATCCAGGCGCCCCGCGTCAGGCCATAGACCAGGAAGACGAGGGCGCAGAAGGCGATCGCGAGCAGGCCGAGCCGGCCGATCAGGCGGGCGGAGTTGCGCTGCAGGATCGTCGGTTCGTCCGCGATCGAACTCACCGCCAGTCCGATCCCGCCGAGCCGCGTGCGGATGCCGGTCTCGCCGACCTCGGCGATCCCCTGTCCGCCGACGACCAGCGTGCCGGCGAAGAGGCGGTCCTCGTCGGACGCCGCGACCTGTCCGTTGAGGTGCCGCTTGATCACCGGCACCGACTCGCCGGTCAGCAGGGATTCGTCGACCGTCAGCACCCCGCTTCCGGGGAGCAGGTGCAAATCCGCCGGGACGCGCTCGCCTTCCTGAACGAGCACCGCGTCGCCGGGCACGAGGTGGCGCGCGGCGAGCGAGACCCGCCTGCCGTCGCGGATCACCGAGGCCCGCGGTTCGGCGAGCAGCCGCAGCGCCTCGAGGGCGCGCTGGCTCCGCATCTCCTGAAAAACGACGAGGCAGATCGTGACGATCGCCCCGAAGCTGATGAATACGCCTTCACCGAAATCGCCGAGGACGAGGTAGAGTCCTGCGGCCGAAACGAGGAGGAGGAACATCGGCTCGCGGAAGACCTCCGCCACGATCCGGAAGACGCCGCGATGCTCCGGCTTCGACAGGATGTTGGGGCCGTATTGCGCCAGCCGCGCCTTTGCCTCGGTCTCGGTCAGGCCGAGCCCGCCCGGTCGGGCGTCGCCGATGCCCGCCGGCTGACCGGTCAACGCCATCGCCGCGGCTAGTGGCTGTAGAGACAGGCGATCCCGCTCTGGTGGGTGAGCGCGCGGGTGACGCCGCCAAGCGCCCATTCGCGCAGCCGGGAATGTCCGTACGCCCCCGCGACGATGAGGTCGGCATGGGCGTGGATCGCGAAATCGATGATTTGTTCCGCCGCCGGCCCCCTGTCGAGGCGCCGCACCGACGAACCGATGCAGTGGCGGTCGAGCATCTCCTTGATCTCGACCAGCATCGGGTCCTCCTCGTCGCCCTCCGGAACGTGGACCACGGTGACCATCTCCACCATGGCGAGGAGGGGGAGGGCATCGGCGACCGCACGCCGTGCCTCGCGCGTGTTCTTCCAGGCCACGATGCCGGTCGCCAGATCGAGTTTGGTCTTGCCGCGCGGCACGACGAGCACCGGCCGGCCGGCCCGCATCACCAGATCGCCGCAGTCGACGCCGAGCGAAGCGAGGCCGGTGGCGTTGGATTGCGAGCTGATGACAATCAGGTCCGCTGCCGCGGACATGGTTGAAATCGCGCGCGCTGGAAAGTCGATCGCGGTCCGCCAAGCGGTTTCGACCATCCCCGAGGTCGAGCGGTCGAAGGCATCGCGGGCGTTGGCGAAATGCCGGGCAAGCAGCTTCTCGTCCCCGATGACCATGCCGCCGGCAAGCAGCGGCGCCCCCGCCGCCATGACCTCGACCATGGGCTCCGGCAGGCCTGCCGCCACACCGATCAGCTTTGCCCGGTAATCGTGCGCCAGATTGACCGCGCAGCTGATTGTGTCGCTGATGCCGGGATCGTCCGGGTTCACGTGGACCAGAATTGTCTTGTACATTTCGTGTCCTCCAGGACCGCACGGTAACGCCCGAAGCCGTGATAGGCCGCGAATCCCGGCCGCGGAATTCCGATATTGCACCTACGGAGTCTTCCGTAGGTGCCAGGGTGCCCGGGCTTGGTGGAAAGATCGATGCGCGCAATGGTCATAGACCGGCCTGGCCTGCCGCTGAGGCTTGAGGACCGCGAGATTCCCGCCCCCGGCGCCGGCCGCGTGCTGGTCCGGGTCCACGCCTGCGGGGTTTGCCGCACGGACCTTCACGTTGTTGACGGAGAACTGCCGCAGGCGCGCTATCCGGTTGTTCCCGGACACGAAATCGTCGGCGAAGTGGCCGGGCTCGGCGAGGGTGTAGCCGGCCTCAGGGTGGGCGACCGTGTCGGCGTGCCGTGGCTCGGCTGGACATGCGGCGTCTGCGCCTATTGCACGACCGGCCGCGAGAATCTGTGCGACCGCGCCCTCTTCACGGGCTGCAGTCTCGATGGCGGATATGCCGACTACACCCTCGCCGATGCACGCTTCTGCTTCGCCCTGCCGGAGAAGTATTCCGATGCCCATGCCGCGCCGCTGCTTTGCGCCGGCCTGATCGGCCATCGTGCCCGGCGCATGGCCGGCAACGCCGAGAGAATCGGCCTCTACGGCTTCGGTGCCGCCGCCCATATCGTCGCCCAGGTCGCGGCCTTCGCGGGACAGCGGGTCTATGCCTTCACCCGGCCGGGCGATCGGGCGGCCCAGGATCTCGCGCGGCGGCTCGGCGCTGTCTGGGCGGGAGGCTCGGATGAAGCGCCGCCCGAGAAGCTCGACGCGGCGATCGTCTTTGCCCCCGTCGGCCCGCTCGTCCCGGCGGCCCTGGCACAGGTGGTGAAGGGCGGCTCGGTCATCGCCGCCGGTATCCACATGAGCGACATTCCGGCCTTTCCCTACGCCATTTTGTGGGGCGAGCGTGCCGTCCGCTCGGTCGCCAATCTGACGCGCGCCGATGGAGAGGAATTCATGCGCGTCGCTGCCGAAGCGCCGATCGAGACCGTCGTGACGCCGTTCCCCCTGGAGGAAGCCAACCGTGCCCTGGCGGCGCTTCGCGAGGGGAGGCTCACCGGCGCCGCCGTGCTCGTCTACTGAAAAGTGTTGACCTTCATCAAGGAGCCGCGGTCGGTTCCATGCTCCCCATTCAGACGGCCTGAAGAGGGATCGGAAAAATGGAACACCGTCACGTCGCAGTCTGGCTCGACCACGAGTCCGCGCGCCTTTTCGCGCTCACCTTCGACAAATCGGAAGGCTGGAAGGTTCGCTCGGCCCACCACCATGTTCACCGCCACCACAAGGCCGGACTGGGGGACGCCGGCAGGGCTCCGGTCGACGCCGACTATTTCGACCGTCTCGCCGCGTCGCTGGCGGATGCCGGTGAAATCCTGATTTTCGGACCTTCGACGGCCAAGAGCGAGTTCGTCGCATTTCTTCACGCCCGGCATCCCGCGATTGCCAAGCGGGTGGTCGGGGTCGAGACGCTCGACCACCCGAGCGATGGCGAGTTCGTCGGCCATGCGCGCAAGCACTTCCGCACCGTCGGCCTCATGAGGGGCGAAGTGCCGTTCTAGCCGGGTGCTCCGGTTATTCGGCCCAGGTAAGGAAGAGCCCGATATCGCCCGGAATTCCGCCGGGAAAATCGATGACGCGCGCCGCCAGGTGGAACCCGCGCGGGCGCAGGTCGCGCTCCCAGCGCAGGTAGACCTCCGCGGCCTCGCCGCGCAGCGTCCGCGGCCATTCCGGATCCGGCGCATTGATCGCCCGCCCGCCGTCGCTGCACAGCAGCCCGGGAAAGCGCAGGAGCTGGAACTCGGTCTCGCCGCGGGCAGCGGCCTCGCGCGCCTGCTCGATGAGCCGGTGCCACTCGGCATCGGAAATATGGGTGCCGATGAGCCGCTGCGCCTCCTGCTTTTCGTGCATCCGGTCCTCCTGCCGGTGCCGCGCGCGCTCGCGCGCTAGTGCCTGCTTGTGGCATTCGACCAGATGCTGAAAGCCGGCAGCGGTCTCTTCGGCCTCGGCGGGCGGCGGCTCGACGAAGGCCGCGTCGCTGTCGGGCACCGCCTCGACCGCGGCGCCCTCGATCGTCGGCTGGGGCATGGCGACCGGGGTGAAACGTCCGCCGCTCATGCTGCGCAGGATATCGGCACGGCGAACGATCCCGACGATCCTGCCGTCGCGGATGACGGGCACGCGCTTCACCTTGTGGACCGCCATGATATCCGCGATAGCATCGGCCGGCGTATCCTCGGTGACGGTCAGCACAGGGCTCGACATCACGTCGCCGGCGACCGCCAGCGGCCCCTGCAGATGGTCGAGAAAGCCGGAGTTGAGCGATTCGCCCTCGGCGAGGCGCTGCAGCCACCATTCGCTCCGCGTCTCCCGCTCGGTCTTCCTCCGCCCGACCAGGTCGCCTTCGCTGACGATCCCGACGAGCGCGCCGGCCGGATCGACGACCGGGATCGAGCTCATGCGGTGCGTCAGCAGGGCGCGGGCGACGTCGCGGAGCGGCGTATCCGGCGCAACGCACACCGTGTCGAGGTTCATCAGGTCGCGGGCGTTCATCAAAGCCTGTTCCCGGCAAGGTCCCGGCCCGGGTAAGCCGGGCAGCGCGGACCGCCTAGCACGGCGTCCATGGCGGGCGTTTGACGCCCGTCAATCGCCGCACAACCGCGGCTTGACGTGGCGCAAAGCATCGCCCCGCCGTCGGTGCACAGTGCCGCGATGGCAGGTGAACCCGTCTTTCAGATATCGCGTCTGGCCAAGGTCTATCGCACTGGCGACGTCGAGGTGCACGCGCTTCGCGGCGTCGATGCCGTCCTTTCGGGCGGCGAACTGGACGTCATGCTGGGGCCGTCCGGAAGCGGAAAATCAACGCTTCTCAACATCCTCGGCGGACTCGATACCGCCAGTTCCGGGGACGTGCTCTTCCGCGGGCGCAACCTCGCCGGGCTGAGCGAGCGCGAGCTTACGCTCTACCGCCGGAACCACGTCGGCTTCGTCTTCCAGTTCTACAACCTCATCCCCAGCCTGACCGCGCGCGAGAACGTCGCGCTGGTTACCGAAATCGCGGCCAACCCCATGCGCCCGGAAGAAGCGCTGGAAATGGTCGGGCTGCAGGACCGCCTGTCGCATTTCCCGGCGCAGATGTCGGGCGGCGAGCAGCAGCGCGTCGCCATCGCGCGCGCCATCGCCAAGCGGCCGGAGATCCTGCTCTGCGACGAGCCGACCGGCGCCCTCGATTCGAAGACCGGCGTGCTTGTCCTCGAGGCCCTCGCCCGCACCAACCGCGAACTCGGCACGACGACCGCGATCATCACCCACAACGACGCGATCAAGGAAATGGCCGACCGCGTCTTCTATTTCTACGACGGTCAGATCAGTCAGGTCGTTGCCAACCAGCGCCGTGTCGACGCCGCTTCGGTGCGGTGGTAGCGGCGATGCGCGCCCTCGACCGCAAGCTCTTCCGCGACCTGGTTCGCCTCTGGCCGCAATCGCTGGCGGTGGCACTGGTGATGGCCTGCGGGGTGGCAACCCTGCTGATGGCGATCGGCGCCTCGCGTTCGCTCGACGAGACCCGCTCCGCCTACTACGAGCGCTACCGCTTCGGCGACGTCTTCGCCTCGGCGACGCGCGCGCCGATGTCGGTGGCGGCCGTGATTGCCGGGATCGACGGCGTCGCCGCGGTCGATGCCCGCGTATCGGTGCGTGCCGTTCTCGACCTCGACGACATGGCCGAGCCGGGAAGCGCCGTGATCAATTCGCTGCCCCCCGGGAACCAGCCCGCGGTCAATGCCCTGTTCCTGCGCGAAGGCCGCTTTCCGGAGCCCGGCACCAACGAGGCGGTGGTCTCGGACAATTTCGCCAAGGCCCACAGGTTCACCCTCGGTTCGACGTTCCGCGCCATTATCGACGGCGCCAAGACCCGGCTCACCATCGTCGGGACGGTGCTATCGCCCGAATATGTCTATGCCCTCGGTCCGGGCGACATGATGCCGGACGACCGGCGCTTCGGAACGGTCTGGATGGCGGAGAGCACGCTCGCCCCGCTTGCCGGCCTCGAAGGCGCGTTCAACTCGCTGGGCCTCCGCCTGATTCCCGGTGCGGCCGCCTCGGTGATCGTCGAGAAGATCGACGACCTGCTGAACGCCTATGGCGGCGACGGGGCCTACCTGCGCAAGGACCAGCTCTCCAACGCTTTCCTCGACGGCGAGCTGACCCAGCTCCGCGGCATGGCCTTCATCATCCCGCCGATCTTCCTCCTCGTCTCGGCTTTCCTCATCAACATGATCCTGTCGCGCCTGATCGCGCTCGAGCGCGAGCAGATCGGCCTCCTCAAGGCGCTTGGCTACAGCCGCGTCCAGGTGCTCTGGCACTATCTGAAGCTGGTTCTCGTCGTCACCGCCGTCGGCATCCTGATCGGCATCGTGGCCGGCAACTGGCTCGGCACCGGCATGACGCGGATGTATTCCGAGTTCTACAGCTTCCCCTTCCTCATTTTCCGCCGCGATCCCGACACGTACCTGATCGCCGCCGGCGTCACGCTCGCCGCGGCAATCGTCGGCGCGGCAAGGGCGATGGGCGCCGCTTTCGCCCTGCCGGCCGCGGTCGCCATGCGCCCGCCGACGCCGCCGGTCTACCGCCGGATGCTGGGCGGGATGCTGGCGCGGTTCAACCCGTTCAGCCAGCTCACGACGATGGCGATCCGCGACATGGGCCGCCATCCCGTGCGGACCGGCATCAGCATCCTCGGCACTTCCTTCGCCGTCGGCCTGTTCACCATCGCGATGGGCTCGATGGATTCGGTCGTGTTCATGATGGATGCGATCTTCTTCCGCACCGACCGCCAGGACGCGACGCTGATGTTCTCGTCGGCGCGCCCGCCCTCGGCGCTCGCCGCGGTCGGGCACCTGCCCGGCGTGCTTCGCGCCGAGCCCAACCTCTGGGTGCCGGTCAGGGTCACCAACGGCCAGTACAGCCGGCAGCTGACCATCTCCGGCAGGTCCGCCGATGCCGACCTCAGCCGCATCCTCGATCTCGACCTGAAGCCGATCGTCCTGCCCGAAAGCGGTCTGGTGATCGGCGACCGCGTCGCCAGCACCCTGCATGTCCGGCCGGGCGATCTGGTCGAGGTCGAAATCATGGTCGGCCAGCGCCTCAGCGCGGCGATCCCGGTCACGCAGATCATCCAGAGCTACATCGGCATGATGCTGTTCATGCCGATCGACGAGCTGAGCCGGCTGGCCTGGGGCGGACCGCGCATCTCCAGCGTCAACCTGCAGATCGATCCGGCCGAGATCGGAGCCTTCTACCGGGCGGTGAAGGAGACCCCGCAGGTCGGCAGCCTCGCCCTCCAGGCCAATTCCCGCCAGCGCTTCGCCGAGACCATGCAGACCAACATGAACACCATGCTGGTCGTCTATCTCGTCCTCAGCGTCGTCATCTCGTTCGGCGTGGTCTACAACAGCGCCCGCATCCAGCTCTCCGAGCGGGCGCGGGAACTGGCGACGCTGCGCGTCCTCGGCTTCGGCCGGCGCGAGGTTTCCAACGTCCTCCTCATCGAGCTCGCCACGATCGTGGCGCTCGCCCAGCCGGCCGGCTGGGCCTTCGGCTATCTGCTCGGCCTGATCGTCACGTCGAGCCTGAGCAGCGACCTCTTCCGCGTTCCGTTCATCATCGAGCCCGACACGTTTGCAGCCGCTTCGCTGGTGGTCGCCGCCGCGGCCGTGGTTTCCGCGCTCGTCGTCCGGCGGCGGATCGACCGTTTCGACCTCGTCCAGGTCCTCAAGACTCGGGAATGACCCAGAATGTCCTCCAAATGGATCAAACGCGCCGCCGGCATCATCGTCCTCCTGCTCATCGGGGCCGCCCTTGTTTACGCCATGCTGCCGCAGCCGGTACCGGTCGATTTTGCCATCATCGACCGCGGCCCCCTCGAAGTGACCATCGACGAGGAGGGGCTGGCCCATATCCGCGACGTCTTCGAAGTGTCGGCGCCGGTCGCCGGCCGCGTCGACCGCCTTTCCGTCGAGGCGGGCGACCCGGTCAAGAAGGATGAGACCGTGCTCGCATCGATCCATCCGACCGACCCGCCGTTCCTCGACATTCGCACCCGCCGCACACAGGAGGCGGCGATCGGCGCGGCGGAAGCCGCGGTGGAAGTCGCCAGGGCCCAGCTTGCCAGCGCCGAGACCGCGCGGGATCTCGCCCGGTCTGCGCTCGACCGGGCGCAGCAGCTCGCCGCCAACCAGACCATCTCGGTCAGCGCCTTCGAGAAGGCGAGCGGCGACCTCGCCGCCGCCGGGGCGGGCGTGGATGAGGCGCGGGCGGCGCTCGGCCTTCGCCAGGCGGAGCTCACCTCGGCGCGCGCCCGCATGATCGAGCCGGGAGCCGACGGGCAGTCGGCGGATTGCTGCCTGACCGTGAAATCGCCCATCGACGGGATCGTCCTGAAGCTCAAAACGGAGAGCGAGCAGGTTATCGCCGCCGGCGCGCCGCTCCTCGAACTCGGCGATCCGCAACAGATGGAGGTGATCGTCCACCTTCTCTCCAGCGATGCCGTGAAGGTCACCCGTGCCATGCCGGCCCGGCTTGACGGCTGGGGTGGCGGAACCCTCAACGCCTATGTCCGGCGGATCGAACCGGCCGCCTACACCAAGATCTCCGCCCTCGGCATCGAGGAGCAGCGCGTCGACGTTCGCCTCGACCTCGCCGACCCGTTCGATGCCTGGCGCCGGCTCGGCCACGAGTTCCGCGTCATGGCCCATCTCGTCGTGTGGCGCGGCGGCAGCGTCGTCCGCCTGCCCCTCGGCGCCCTCTACCGGCAGGGTGCGGACTGGTACGTTTACCGGGTAGCGGACGGGAAGGCGGTCGCCACCAAGGTCAATATCGGGCATCGCAACATCGCCTATGCCGAGGTGATCACCGGTATCGGCGAAGGCGATACGGTGGTCCTCCACCCGAGCGACCGGGTGGCGGACGGCGTGTCGATCGAGGCGCGCCAGTGACCGTTGACGTGAATCAACCCGGGTCCGGCTCGGCCGTGCCAGAGCGGGAATGGCGCCGAAGAGCCGCCTTGCCGGCGAATTCGCCGAAAGCGCCTGCGACTGGTAGGGTATCGGGCCAAGCGGCGCTTCGGCGCTGCCGGCCAGGCCAAATTGCGCCATGAAGGGAGCGGAACGCGTGTCGTCCGGTTCGGCCGAAGATCTCTCCCCGGGTGCCCGGCATGTCGTTGACCGGCAGGGTCTGGATGCGCTGATCGGCGCGCTTGCTGGCGACGGCTACCGCGTGATCGGCCCGCGCCTCCGCGATTCCGTCATCGCCTATGAGGAAATTGTCGGGGTTGCCGACCTTCCCGCCGGCTGGACCGACGTCCAGGAAGCCGGGACCTATCGCCTCGAGCGCCGCGCCGACGATGCCTTGTTCGGCTATGCGGTCGGACCGCATTCGTGGAAGCGATACCTGCACCCGGCCCAACTCTCCTTGTGGCGCGCGGAGCGGGTCGGCGGCGAGATGAAGCTCGCCGATCCGGAGCCCGAGCCCGCCAGGTTCGCGTTCATCGGCGTGCGCTCCTGCGACCTCCACGCCATCCGCATCCAGGATCGCGTGCTGACCGGCGGGCCCTTTGTCGACCCGCACTACCGGGATCGTCGCCGCGGCGCCTTCATCGTGGCGGTCAATTGCAGCGAGGCCGGCGGCACCTGCTTCTGCGTCTCGATGGGAACGGGACCGCGCGCCGACCAAGGCTTCGATCTGGCGCTGACCGAGATCGGGGCGGATCGTTTCGTCGTTGCGACCGGGTCGGAGGAGGGCGGTCGGCTTCTGGCGCGCCTGCCCGGCCGGCCCGCAAGCCCGGCCGATATCGAAGGGGCCGATGCCGTGGTTGCGCGGACGGCAGCCAGCATGGGCCGGGAAATGCAGACCGACGGCCTGCCCGCGCTGCTCCTCGGCAATCTCGATCATCCGCGCTGGGAGGAGGTGGCCGGACGCTGCCTCACCTGCGGCAACTGCACCATGGTCTGCCCGACCTGTTTCTGCACCTCGGTCGAGGATTCGAGCGACCTCTCGGGCCTCGCGGCCGAGCGCACCCGGCGCTGGGATTCCTGCTTCACGATGGACTTCTCCTACATCCACGGCGGCAGCGTCCGGGCCTCGCCGAAATCGCGCTACCGCCAGTGGATGACCCACAAGCTCGCGACCTGGTGGGAACAGTTCGACTCCTCCGGCTGCGTCGGCTGCGGGCGCTGCATCACTTGGTGTCCGGTCGGCATCGACATCACCGAGGAGGCCCGCGCCATCCGCCAACATCCGCAACCCGAGCAGCGGGAGGCCGCATGATCGAGGGGATGCTAGCCGTCGTCCGCCAGCACCCGTTCTTTGCCGGCCTCGACGAGCCGACGCTGGAACTGGTTTCCGGCTGTTGCCGGAATGTGCGCTTCGACGCCGGACAATATCTCTTCCGGGAGAGCGACCCGGCCGACGAATTCTTTCTCATCCGCCAGGGCCGCGTTGCCCTCGAGACGGCCGCGCCCGGCCGTGGCGCGATCACCTTCCAGACGGTGTCCGAGGGGGAGGTCGTCGGCCTGTCCTGGCTGATCCCGCCCTACCGCTGGTCCTACGATGCCCGCGCCATCGAGCTTGTCCGCGCCATCGGCATCGATGCCAGGTGCCTGCGCGGCAAGTGCGATACCGATCCCGCCTTCGGTTACGCGATGATGCTGCGTTTCGTGCCCGTTCTGGTTCAGCGGCTCCAGGCATCCCGGCTCCAGGTCCTCGATGTCTACGGCACGCCTCGCTGAGCCGTCGCGCCCCGCGCCCGTCGCCGACCCGATGCGGCCGGTCTTCGGCCGTATCGCCGAGAACCGGCGCGAGGGCGCCGATATCTGGACGCTGGCGCTGGAGCCGGAGGGAGGTTTCGTCTTCGCCCCCGGCCAGTTCAACATGCTTTACGCCTTCGGCGTCGGCGAGGCCGCTATCTCGATCAGCGGCGATCCCGCCGAGCCCGCCCGCCTCGTTCATACCATCCGTTCCGTCGGCGCGGTCTCCGAGGCGCTTACCCGGCTGGAGGCCGGCGACCGCGTCGGCATCCGCGGTCCCTACGGACGGGGCTGGCCGGTGGAGGCGGCATCGGGACAGGACGTCGTGATCATCGCCGGCGGGCTCGGTCTCGCGCCGCTTCGGCCCGCGATCTACAGCGTGCTTGGCAATCGCTCCTCCTTCGGCCGCGTCGCCATCCTCTACGGGACCCGCAGTCCGGCCGACATCCTGTTCGAGTCCGAGCTTCGCGACTGGCGCACCCGCCTCGACGTCGAGGTCGAAGTGACCGTCGATCACGCCGCCGCGGACTGGCACGGCAATGTCGGCGTGGCGACGACGCTCATTCCCCGCATTGCCTTCGATCCGGCAAAGTCGCTCGCCATGGTCTGCGGCCCGGAAATCATGATGCGTTTCGCCGTCGCCGGGCTGAAGGAAGCCGGCATGCCGGACACGGCGATTTACCTGTCGATGGAGCGCAACATGAAATGCGCCGTCGGCCATTGCGGCCATTGCCAGTTCGGCGGCGCCTTCGTCTGCAAGGACGGGCCGGTCTTCGGCTACGACCGCCTCCGGCAGATCCTTGCGCTGAGGGAGATCTGACATGGCAGATGCGGCTCCCCGACCCAAGCTCGCCGTCTGGAAGTTCTCCTCCTGCGACGGCTGCCAGCTTTCGCTGCTCGATTGCGAGGACGAACTCCTCGCCGTCGCCGGGGCGGTCGAGATCGCCTATTTCCTCGAAGCGACCCGCGCCGAAATCCCCGGGCCCTACGACCTCTCCATCGTCGAGGGATCGGTGACCACGGCCCATGACGCCGAGCGCATCCAGGAAATCCGGCGGCAGTCGAAGACGCTCATCACCATCGGCGCCTGCGCGACCGCCGGTGGCATCCAGGCGCTCCGCAATTTCGCCGATGTGAAGGAGTTCATCTCGGCGGTTTATGCGCGGCCGGACTATATCGAGACCCTCGCCACCTCGACGCCGATCTCCGCCCATGTCCGCGTCGATTTCGAGCTGCGCGGCTGCCCGATCAACAAGTACCAGCTGCTGGAAGTCATCGGCGCCTTCCTCGCCCGTCGCAAGCCGGTGACGCCCGCGCACAGCGTCTGCATCGAGTGCAAGCTGAAGCAGAACGTCTGCGTCATGGTCGCCCACGGCACGCCGTGCCTCGGTCCGGTGACCCATGCCGGCTGCGGCGCGCTTTGTCCGAGCTACGACCGCGGCTGCTACGGCTGCTTCGGCCCGAAGGAGACGCCCAACCCGCCCTCGCTCAGCACCTGGCTGGCGCGCCTCGGCATGGACGAGCGCGCACTTCACCGCGTCTATCGCACGTTCAACGCGGCGGAGCCGGCCTTCCGCGAGGAGGCGGAACGCCATGGTCCGTAAGGTCATCAAGGTCGACAATCTCGCCCGCGTCGAAGGGGAGGGGGCGCTCACCGTCACCATCCGCGACGGCGAAGTGAAGAGCGCGGAACTCCGCATTTTCGAGCCGCCGCGCTTCTTCGAGGCGTTCCTGCGCGGCCGGGCGTTCGGCGAAGCCCCCGATATCACCGCCCGCATCTGCGGCATCTGCCCGGTCGCCTACCAGATGAGCTCGGTGCATGCGATCGAGCGCGCGCTCGGCGTCGAGGTCGGCGGAGAGCTGCGCGAGCTTCGCCGGCTGCTCTATTGCGGCGAATGGATCGAGAGCCACACGCTCCACATCTACATGCTGCACGCGCCCGATTTCCTCGGCTACGAGAGCGCCATCGCCATGGCGCGCGATCACGCCGCCATCGTCCAGCGCGGCCTCGCCCTGAAGAAGGTCGGCAACGAGCTGATGTCGCTCCTTGGCGGCCGCGAGATTCATCCGATCAACGTCCGCGTGGGCGGCTTCTACAAGGTCCCCGACCGGGCCCGGCTGCGCGAGATGATCGAGCCGCTGAAGCGCGCCCGCGACATGGCGCTGGAGACGGTGAAGTGGGTGGCCGGATTCGACTTTCCGGACCGGTCGCGGGACTACGAATTCGTGTCCCTCCGCCACCCCGAAGAATATCCGCTCAATGCCGGGCAGATCGTATCGAGCCGCGGCCTCGCCATCGATGCCGCCGATTACGAGACGCATTTCGAGGAAGTCCACGTCCCGCATTCGACCGCGCTGCAGGCGCGCATCCGCGGCCGCGGCACCTACCTTCTCGGGCCGATGGCCCGCTACAGCCTAAACTTCGACCGCCTGCCCGCGGTCGCCCGGGACGCGGCGCTCGCAGCCGGCCTCGGCCGGACATGCATCAACCCCTATCGGAGCATCGTCGTCCGCGCGGTCGAGGTGGTCTTCGCCTGCGAGGAAGCGCTGCGCATCATCGAAGGATACGAACGGCCCGACGCGCCCGCCGTGCCGGTTGCGCCGCGCGCCGGGGTCGGCTGGGCCGCGACCGAGGCGCCGCGCGGGATGCTCTGGCACCGCTACCGCCTGGACGAGGACGGCACCATCCTCGAATCGCGCATCGTTCCGCCGACTTCGCAGAACCAGGCGAGCATCGAGGAAGACCTGACCCTCTACCTCAAGGACTGGGTCAATCTCCCCGACGACATGCTGCGGCACCGTTGCGAGCAGACGGTGCGCAACTACGATCCGTGCATCTCCTGCGCCACGCATTTCCTCGATCTGCGCATCGACCGGGGCTGATGGCATGGCCGCGACAATCGTCATCGGCGTAGGCAGCCGCAGCCAGGGTGACGATGCCGTCGGCCTCGAAGTCGCGCGCCGGCTTGGCGGCCGCGTTCCCGCCGAGATCGCCGTCGTCGAGCAGGACGGCGACGGCGGCGGCATTTTCGAGGCGCTGGCCGGCGCCGGCGCCGCCGTGATCGTCGACGCCGCGCTCTCCGGCGCGCCACCCGGTTCGATCAACCGCTGGGACGCCGCGGCGCGCCCGCTTCCCGCCGGCATGCTCCGCGTCTCCACCCATGCCTTCGGCCTGGCCGAGGCGGTCGAACTCGCCCGGGCGCTCGGATCGCTGCCCGCCCGCTGCACGGTCCTTGCGGTCGAGGCCGGGCGCTTCGGCATCGGCGAGGCGATGTCCCCTGCGGTCGCGGCGGCGATCGAGCCCGCCGTCCAAGCGGTGCTCGCCGAACTCGCGCTGATCCGGGAGCCGGCCGATGCATGAGCACGCGATGATCGCCGGCCTGATCCGCCGCGTCACGGAAATCGCCGCGGCGGAGAAAGCGCAAAAGGTCACCCGCATCTCGGTCTGGCTCGGCGCGCTCAGCCACATGTCGCCCGGCCATTTCGCCGAGCATTTCACCGAGGAGGCGGCCGGATCGATCGCCGCCGGCGCGGAACTCGACTGCATCGCCTCGGATGATCCGGGCGACCCGCGCGCGCTCGACGTGGTGGTGACCGCGGTCGAGGTCGAGACATGACGGCGCGCGGTCTCCCTTCCGGCGAGGTTGTGGCGCGGGAACGCATCCGCCTGACCGTTCGCGGCACCGTCCAGGGCGTCGGCTTCCGCCCGTTCGTCTATCGCGAGGCGACCGCCCGCGATCTCGCCGGCTGGGTCGCAAATTCCGGCGGCGGCGTCACGCTGGAGGCCGAGGGCCCGCCCGCCGCGGTTGCCGGCCTCGAGGCGCGCCTGCGCGTTGCGCCTCCTGCCAATGCGCGCGTCGAGGAGATAGTAGCCGAGCACATCGCGCCGACCGGCGACACGCGCTTCGCGGTCGTGCCGAGTCTGACGGACGCCGGCGGCGCTGCCGGCCTCGTCCCCGACCTCGCCACCTGCGAGCAATGCCTCCGCGAACTCCACGAGCCTTCGGACCGCCGTTTCCGCTATCCGTTCATCAACTGCACGCAATGCGGCCCGCGCTACACGATCGTCGAAGCCTTGCCCTACGACCGCGCGCGCACGTCGATGCGCCGCTTCACGATGTGCCCGGCCTGCCGCTCCGAATACGAGGACCCGGCGGACCGGCGCTTTCATGCCGAGCCGAATGCCTGTCCGCTCTGCGGGCCGCGGCTCGGCCTGCTCCGTCGCGACGGTTCGGAAATCGCCGTGGGCGAAGAGGCAATGATCGAGGCCGCCGCGGCCATCCGCAGCGGCGGGGTCGTGGCCGTGAAGGGGCTCGGCGGGTTTCACCTCATCGCCGATGCGCGCAATGCGGATGCGATCGGCGCGTTGCGGCGGCGGAAGCACCGGGCGGACAAGCCCTTCGCGGTGATGTTCCCGTCACTGGCGGCGCTCGCCGCCGCCTGTCGGCCGACCCGCGGGGAAACGGCGCTGGTTGCATCGGCCGAGCGTCCGATCGTTCTCGTGCGCCGGCGGGAAGGTGCGGCGATCGCCGAGGCGGTCGCGCCCGGAAATCCGTGGCTTGGCGCGATGCTGCCCTATACGCCGCTCCACCACTTGCTCCTCGCCGACCTCGGCTTTCCCGTGGTTGCGACGAGCGGCAACCGCTCCGGCGAGCCGATCGCGATCGGCAACGCCGAGGCCGTCGCCCGGCTCGCCGATATCGCCGACCTGTTCCTCGTCCATGACCGGGAGATCGTGCGGCCCGTCGACGATTCGGTCCTGCGGATTGCGGCCGGACGGCCGCTGATGCTCCGCCGCGCGCGCGGCTATGCCCCGCTGCCGCCGCTGAAAGGCGCGTTCGCGGACGGTATTCTTGCGCTCGGCGCGCAGCAGAAGAGCACCATCGCCTTATCCGCCGCCGGCAGACTCGGCCTCTCGCAGCACCTCGGCGACCTCGATGGCGCGGAGGCGCAGGACGCTTTCGATCGTGCGCTCGACGACATCGTGAAGCTGGCGCGCGTCGCTCCGAAGGTGGTCGCCTGCGACCCGCACCCCGGCTACTACTCCTCCGCGGTTGCCGAGCGCCTCCGCCTGCCGGCGATACCGGTCCAGCATCACCTCGCCCATGTCGCCGCATGCATGGCGGAGAACGAGCTTCACGGCAACGTCCTTGGCGTCGCCTTCGACGGTACCGGCCTCGGGAGCGACGGAACGATCTGGGGCGGAGAGTTTCTCGCCGTCGGCGAAGCGGGTTGGCGCCGTGCCGGACACCTCTGGCCCTTCCGACTGCCCGGCGGCGAGGCCGCAGTGCGCGAGCCCCGGCGGACGGCGCTCGCCCTTCTCTTCGAGGCCTTCGGCCCGTCGGGCCTCGCGATGGCCGACCTTCCGCCGGTCGCGGCATTCCCGGAGCGGGAGCGAGCCGGACTGGCGACGATGATCGCCCGCGGGATTAACGCCCCGGTAACCACCAGCGCGGGTCGTCTTTTCGACGGCGTCGCCGCGCTCCTCGGCCTCCACCAGATCGCGACCTACGAGGGGCAGGCCGCGATGGAGCTGGAATGGGCTGCGGAGGCCGCCGCCCGTCCCGATCCCGCCTATTCCTTTGCTATCGCGGACGGCGACGGCGTTGCGGTTCTCGACTGGCGCCCCGCGCTGCGTCAGATCCTCTCCGACCTCCGGTCAGGCATTGGCGCCGGCGACATCGCGGCGCGGTTCCACGCCGGCCTCGCCGTAGGAATCGTCGATATCGCTCGCCGGATCGGCATGTCGGACGTCGTCCTCACGGGCGGCTGCTTCCAGAACGCGGTTCTCGGCGAGGCGGTGATCGCGGGGCTGCGCGCCGCCGGGATGACGCCGCATTGGCACCGCATGGTTCCGCCCAACGACGGCGGCATTGCGCTCGGCCAGGCCTGGTGGGCGGCGCGGCTTGTCGAGCGGGGAGAGCACCATGTGCCTGGCCGTACCGGGTAAGGTCCTGTCGATTTCCGGCGACGACCCGGTCATGCGGGTCGCGCGCGTCGATTTCGGCGGTATCGTCAAGGAGATCAGCCTCGCCTACGCGCCCGAGGCCGGTATCGGCGCCTATGTGCTCGTCCATGTCGGCTTCGCGATCGCCGTCCTCGACGAGGTCGAGGCCGGGCGCGTCTTCGAGCATTTGCGGGAAATCGCCGATATCGAGGAGGAGCTGGCTGCCGGCTCGGCCCGCGCATGAAATTCCGCGACGAATACCGCGACCCGGAAGCCGCCCAGCGCCTGGCTGCGGCGATCGCCCGCATCACGACGCGGCCCTGGACCCTGATGGAGGTCTGCGGCGGGCAGACCCACGCCATCGTCCGCTACGGCATCGACGAACTCCTCCCGCCCGCCATCACGCTCGTCCACGGGCCGGGCTGCCCGGTTTGCGTGACCCCGGTCGACTATGTCGACAAGGCCATCGAGATTGCGCTCAGGCCCGGGACCGTTCTCTGCTCCTACGGCGACATGCTTCGCGTGCCGGGCTCGGACTGCGACCTGCTTGCCGCCAAGGCGCGCGGCGCCGACGTGCGCATCGTCTACTCGCCGCTCGACGCGCTCGCCGTCGCCCGCGCCAGCCCCGGCCGCGAGGTCGTCTTCTTTGCGGTCGGCTTCGAGACGACCGCGCCGGCCAACGCCATGGCCGTCTTCCAGGCGAGCCGCGAGGGTCTCCGCAATTTCTCCATGCTTGCCTCGCACGTGCTGGTGCCGCCGGCGATGCGCTCGATCCTTGCCTCGCCCGGCAACCGGATCGACGGCTTCCTCGCCGCCGGTCACGTCTGCACGATCATGGGCTACGAGGAATACGAGCCGCTCGCCGCCGAGTTCAGGGTGCCGATCGTCGTCACCGGTTTCGAGCCGCTCGATATCCTGGAAGGCGTTTACCTCGCCGTCCGCCAGCTCGAAGAGGGGCGCGCCGCCGTCGAGAACCAGTATGCGCGTTCGGTGCGCCGGGCGGGAAACGCGCCCGCGCAGGAGATCATGCGCGAGGTTTACCGCGTGGTGCGGCGGCGCTGGCGCGGCATCGGCGAGATCGAGGAAAGCGGCCTTGCGATTGCGCCGGCCTACCGCGACTACGACGCCGAGGTCCGCTTCGGTGCCGTAGCGGCCCGTGAGGAAGCGCCAGGCGAGTGCATCAGCGGGCTGGTGCTGAGCGGCGAGCGGAAGCCGAGTTCCTGTGCCGCCTTCGGCACCCGCTGCACGCCGGAGCATCCGCTCGGCGTGACCATGGTTTCCTCGGAGGGTGCCTGCGCCGCCTACTACCGCTACCGGCGGACGCCGCTCCCCGCCGCGGCGGAGTGAGCGATGGCCGACGACAGCTTCGCGCTCTCCTGTCCGGCGCCGGCGCTCGCCGAGGAGCGCATCCAGCTCGCCCACGGCAGCGGCGGTCGCGCGACCGAGCGCCTGCTCGATGCCGTCTTTCGCCCGGCCTTCGCCAACCCGGCGCTTGACCGCCGCCACGACGGCGCCCGCCTCGCCATTGACGGCCCGCTTGCCTTCTCGACCGATTCCTATGTCGTCCGGCCGCTTGTCTTTCCGGGCGGCGACATCGGCAGCCTCGCCGTCAACGGCACGGTCAACGACCTCGCGATGTGCGGCGCCCGCGCGGAATATCTCAGCGCCGGCTTCATCCTCGAAGAGGGGCTCGACATCGCGACGCTCCGCGCCGTCGTGGACTCCATGCGCGCCGCCGCCGCGGCCGCCGGTGCCGCCATCATCGCCGGCGACCTGAAGGTCGTCGACCACGGCAAGGCGGACGGCATGTTCATCAACACCAGCGGGATCGGCCGGATCGTCGCCCGCGGGGTCATCGAGCCGCAGGCAATCCGGCCGGGCGACGCCGTGATCGTCAGCGGCGATATCGGCCGCCACGGCATCGCGATCATGGCGACGCGCGAGGGCCTCGGCTTCGAATCGGCGATCGTGAGCGACTGCGCCTCGGTCGCCGGACCGGCGCTGGCGCTCTGCGAATCGGGTCTCGCGGTCCACTGCCTTCGCGATCTCACCCGCGGCGGCCTTGCCGGCGCGCTCTGTGAGATCGCCGAGACCGCAGGGCTGGCGGTGGAGATCGACGAGGCGCTGGTTCCGGTGCGCGACGACGTGCGCGCCGCCTGCGAACTGCTCGGGCTCGACCCGCTGCACGTCGCCAATGAGGGCCGCTTCGTCATCTTCGTGCCGGCTGCCGAAGCGGCAGCGGCAGTCGAAACCTGCCGCCGGTTCCCGGTCGCCGTCGGCGCCCGGATCGTCGGCGCCGTCGCCGCGGCGCCGGCCGGACGGGTCACCGCGCGGAGCGCCATCGGCGTCCGCCGGGTGGTCGACATGCTCTCCGGCGACCAGCTGCCGCGGATCTGCTGACCCTCCGGCAGGCTTGATCCGCGTCAAAGCGGGCTGCCCGCCATCGGTCCACTGTCCCCTTAGTGGCGGGCTCCGAGGTCCGCGATTTTAGGGTCAGCGGGAGATGGTCGTGGAAAACAAGCGCAGCGTCATTTGGTTTGAAGATGTCCGCCGCGGCGATGTCGCGGTGGTCGGCGGCAAGAACTCCTCGCTCGGCGAGATGGTGAGCGCGCTCTCCGCGGAAGGCGTGCAGATCCCGCCCGGTTTCGCCACGACCGCCGATGCCTATTGGCGTTTCGTCGACGAGAACATGCTCCGCTCCCGGGTCACCGCGATGCTGGCCGATTACGAGACCCGCCGCCTGACCCTCGCCGAGGTCGGCCACGCCATCCGCACCGCCTTCCTTCGCGGCGAATGGCCGGAGGATATCGCCAGCGAAATCCGCCTTGCCTATCGCGAACTATCCCGTCGCGCCGGCAAGACCACGCTCGACGTGGCCGTGCGCTCGAGCGCCACGGCGGAGGACCTGCCCGAGGCGAGCTTTGCCGGCCAGCAGGAAACCTTCCTCAACATCAGCGGCGAGAGCGATCTCCTTGACGCCTGCCGCCGCTGCTATGCCTCGCTCTTCACCGACCGGGCGATCGCCTACCGCAAGGCGCAGGACTTCGATCACATGAAGGTGGCGCTCTCGATCGGCGTCCAGCAAATGGTCCGTTCCGACCTCGGCGGCTCCGGCGTCATGTTCTCGATCGACACCGAAACCGGCTTCGACAAGGTGGTCCTGATCAACGCCGCCTGGGGCCTCGGCGAGAACGTCGTGCAGGGCGCCGTCGACCCCGACGAGTACCAGGTCTACAAGCCCCTCCTCGACAAGCCCGGCCTGTCGCCGATCACCGAGAAGAAGCTCGGTCAGAAGGCGATCAAGATGATCTACGCGGTCGGCGAGAAGCCGGTCCAGAACATCGGCACATCCAAGGTCGAGCGCGCCTCCTTCGTCCTCAACGACGAGGAAATCCTGCAGCTCGCCCGCTGGGCCGTGGTCATCGAGCGGCACTACGGCCGGCCGATGGACATGGAATGGGCGAAGGACGGCCAGACCGGCCGCATCTACATCGTTCAGGCGCGGCCGGAGACCGTCCAGTCGCGCCGCGATGCCGGCGTCTTCCGGTCCTACCGCATCAGCAAGAAGGGCAAGCGCCTCGTGGCCGGCCTCAGCATCGGCGATGCGATCGTCACCGGCCGCGTCTGCGTCATCGAGAATCCGAGCCAGATCGCCAATTTCGTCGACGGTTCGGTGCTGGTCACCGAGATGACCGATCCCGACTGGGTTCCGATCATGAAGCGCGCCGCGGCCATCGTCACCGATCACGGCGGGCGCACTTCCCATGCGGCGATCGTCAGCCGCGAACTCGGCCTGCCTGCCGTCGTCGGCACCGGCAATGCCACGGCGCTTCTCGCCAACGGTCAGGAAGTGACCGTCTCCTGCGCCGAGGGTGACGAGGGCTTCATCTATGAAGGCGCCGCCGAGTTCGTCGTTAAGACACTCGATGTCGGCCATCTTCCGGATACCAAGACCAAGATCATGCTGAACCTCGGCAATCCGGCCGCCGCCAACCGCTGGTGGCGGATTCCGGCCGACGGGGTCGGGCTGGCGCGCATGGAGTTCGTGGTCAGCAACCACATCAAGATCCATCCCATGGCGCTCGTCCGCTACGATCAGCTGAAGAACGAGAAGACCCGCGACGAGATTGACCGGCTGACGCTCGGCTACAGCGACCGCACCGAGTATTTCGTCGATCGTCTGTCGCGCGGCCTGGCGCGGATTGCCGCGGCGCTCTACCCGAATCCGGTCATCGTGCGGATGAGCGACTTCAAGACCAACGAGTATGCCGGCCTCATCGGCGGCACCGAATTCGAGCCGGCGGAAGAAAATCCGATGATCGGGTTCCGCGGCGCGTCCCGCTACTACTCGCCGCGCTACCGGGAGGGCTTTGCCCTCGAATGCAAGGCGATCAAGCGGCTCCGCGAGACGCTCGGCTTCACCAACGTGATCATGATGATCCCGTTCTGCCGGTCGACCGCCGAGGCCGACCGCGTCCTCGAGGCCATGGCGACGAACGGCCTCAAGCGGGGCGAGAACGGTCTGCAGGTCTATGTCATGTGCGAGATTCCCTCGAACGTGATCCTGGCGAAGAGCTTCGCCAAGCGCTTCGATGGCTTCTCGATCGGTTCGAACGACCTCACGCAGCTCACCCTCGGCGTCGACCGCGATTCCGCGGAACTGGCGGGCCTCTTCGACGAGGAGGATGCCGCGGTCGAATGGATGATCGAGAGCGTGATCACCGCCGCCCACCTGAGCGGCGCCAAGATCGGGCTCTGCGGCCAGGCGCCGAGCGATCACCCGGACTTCGCCCGCTTCCTCGTCCGCTGCGGCATCGACTCGATCTCCGTCAGTCCGGACAGCTTCATCGCGGTGAAGGAAAAGGTCGCGGAAGCGGAACGCGAGATGGCCGAAGGCATCCGGCGCGCGAAGGTCGGCTAGGGCTTCTCTCCGGCGGCGGCTCAGCGCAGGTTCAGCGCAACGTGCCTGAAGCCCGCCGCCGTCCGCCCGCCGATTGCGAAGCCGAGCTCTGACGCCATTTGCAGGATCGCCTGGTTGTCGCCGGGGACGTCGCTCCACACTGTCCTGATGCCGCGTTTGCGGGCATAGGCCAGGAGATCGGTCATCAGGTGGCGGCCGAGGCCTCGGCCGCGCGCATCGCCGGCCACGATGCAGGCGAACTCGGCGGTTTCGTTGTCGGGATCCGACGCCAGGCGGGCGAGTCCGTCGATGCCGCTCCGGCCGAAGGGTATCGCGACCAGCGTCATTTCCCGTCCGTAATCGATCTGGGTGACCCGCGACGTCATGGCGTGCGGGATTTCGTCGGCCGATCCGAAGATCCTGAGGCGGGTATCCTCCGGCAGACGGTTGCGCAGCATGGCCGACAATGCCGTCTCGTCTTCCGGCCGGATGGCCCGGATGACGAACCGGTCCTTGCCGAGGACGAGGTCGTGCTGCAGTTCCTGCGGATAGGCGCGGATCGCGAGGCGCTCCCCGGGGACGCCGTCGGCGTGGAGGACGATCCTGGCGTCGAGGGCGAGCGCGCCCTTGTCGTCGACCAGAAGCGGGTTGACGTCGAGCTCGGCGATCTCGGAAAAGTCGACGACCAGCTGCGACAGGCCGAGAAGCGCGCGCACCACCGCGTCGATATCGGCCGGCGGCCGCTCGCGATAGCCCTTGAGGAGCCGCGCAATCCGCGTCGCGCTGATCATCTCGCGGGCGAGGACGGTGTTGAGCGGCGGCAGGCCGATGGCGCGGTCGCCGATCACCTCGGCGGCGGTCCCGCCCTGCCCGAACAGCAGGATCGGGCCGAACGTGCGGTCATGGGCGACGCCGAGGAGGAGTTCGTGCGCCTGGCTGCGGCGCACCATCTGTTCGACCACGAACCCGTCGATCCGCGCCTCCGGCGCCGCCGCTTGCACCGTGGCGAGCATGTCGGCTGCGGCCCGCTCGACTGCCGCCGGCGTGTCGAGGTCGAGGCGCACTCCGCCAACGTCTGACTTGTGTGTAATATCGGGCGAGAGGATCTTGAGGACGACCGGGCCGCCGATCTCGGCCGCGGCCCGGGCCGCCTCCGCCGGGGTGGCCACCGAGCGCGTCGCGGTGACCGGAATGCCGTAGGCGGCAAGCACGGTCTTGGCTTCAGGTTCGCTGAGCATCGTCCGGCCGGAAGCCCGCGCCCGGTCGAGCAGCCCGCGCACCTTGCCGGCATCGACCGCGGCGAGCTTGAGTTCGTTCGGCGGCGTCTCGAACAGCAATTCCTGGTTCCGCCGGTAGCGGACGAGATGCATGAAGGCCCGCACCGCCTCGTCCGGCGTGTCGTAGGCGGGGATGCGGTTGGCCGAGAACAGCGTCCGCGCGCCGGCCGCCGATTCCTCGCCGAGCCAGCAGGTCAGGATCGGGACCTTGTTGCCCTGGCCCAGCGTCGCCACTACCGCCTCCGCGGCATCGATGCTGGCGGCGACGGCCGTCGGGCAGTTCATGACGAGGATCGCGTCGAGGCCGGGATCGGAAATCAGCGTCGCCATCGCCGCGCCATAGCGTTCGCGGGAAGCGTCCCCGAGGATGTCGACCGGATTGGCGCGCGACCAGGCCGGCGGCAGGAGCTTGTCGAGCGCGGCGATCGTCTCCGGGGAGAGGGCGGCGAGCCTGCCGCCCCCCTCTTCGAGCGCGTCGGTGGCAAGCACGCCGACCCCGCCGCCGTTGGTCAGGATGGCAAGGCGATCGTCGCGGACGTTCATGCCTGAGGCGAGCGTCGTCACCGCCTCGAACAGTTCCCGCAGCTCGTGGACGCGCAGCATTCCGGCGCGGCGGAAGGCGGCGTCATAGACGTAGTCGGCGCCGGCCAGCGCGCCGGTATGCGACAGCGCGGCCTTGGCGCCTGCGGTGCTCCTGCCCGATTTGATCACGATCACCGGCTTGGCGCGCGCCGCCGCCCGCGCCGCCGACATGAACTTCCGGGCATGCGTCACATTCTCGATGTAGAGAAGGATCGCGTGCGTCGCCTGGTCGACCGCCAGATAGTCGAGCAGGTCGCCGAAGTCGACGTCGATCATGTCGCCGACGGAAATGACGTGCGAGAAGCCGATCCCGCGCGGCGCCGCCCAGTCGAGCACCGTGGTCGCGATCGCCCCGGATTGGGTGACGAAAGCGATATCGCCCGCCCGCGGTGTCAGCTGCGCGAAGCTCGCATTGATCCCGGCGCCCGGCGAGATGAAGCCGAGGCAATTGGGGCCGATGATGCGCAGAAGGTGCGGCCGCGCAGCCGCCAGCGCCGCCCGGCGCAGCTCCTCCCCTTCGCTGCGGTCGCCCTCGCCGAAGCCGGCAGTGACGACGACTGCGGCGCGGCATCCCTTCCGGCCGAGCTGATCGATGATCCCGGGCACCGTCGCCGGCGGCGTTGCCACCACGGCAAGGTCGGGCGGAAGCGGCAGATCATCGGGGGTGCGGTAATTGACCGTCGAGCGAATCGCCTGCTCGTGCGGGTTGACCGGCAGGATCGGGCAGGCGAACACGGCTCCGAACAGGTTCCGCGCCAGGACCGAACCCACCGAACCGGGCTGATTGCTGGCTCCGATCAGCGCGATCGCCTTGGGCGCGAACAGCGCATCGAGATTGCGGACCGTCATGATCCAGTTCTCATACCGGATGGTTACGACAATTCGGTTGACGCGAAGTATCCGGGCCTGAATACGGCCGGAAACGGCGGACGGCCTAGTTTGGCGGCATTCCGATGGCGTTCCGGATCGCCTCGCCGAGCGAATTGCGCAGGAGCGGCTTTTCGACGATGCGCACACCCTGGATCTGCGCCCGGCGGACGAGGAACGGCTTCGGGTTGGTCGTGATCAGGATGGCCGGCTGATGGAAGCCCTTCTGCCGGAGCTGGTCGAGGAGAGTGAGGCCGTCGCTGTCGGGCAGCCCGTAATCTATGACCAGGCAGCCGGATCGCGGGAGATCGGCGGCGCTCAGCATTTCCCTGGCATTGGCGAAGGTGCGGACCGAATAGCCGTCGACCTCGAGGGCAAATACGAGGGAATTTGCCACGGCCGGGTCGTCGTCGACGACAATGATCGGCCCGAACGGCGCGAGGGAATGGCTGGCAATCATGCCCCAATTGGACGGATTCTGGGCAGGCCGTCCTTGATCAAGCTCAATCCGGCCGCTGCGTCAGAGGCCGGCTGCGCCGCGATCGAGACCCGCCAGGAGCGCCATGCGGACCAGTTCGGGGAGGCTCCTTGCCTGCATTTTGGTCATCAGGTTGGCCCGATAAACTTCGACCGTGCGCGGACTGATGCCGAGATCGTAGGCGATCGTCTTGTTCGGGCTGCCCGCCACCAGCCCGAGGAGCACCTGCCGCTCCCGTTCCGAAAGCCGTGCCAGGCGTGCCGCGATCTCAACCCGCTGCTCTTCCTCGGCCGCCGCATTCTGGCGGGCCGCGAGCGCGGAGTTGACCGCCGCCATCAGGGCTTCGTCGTCGAAGGGCTTCTCGAGAAAATCGACGGCGCCGCGCTTCATCGCCTCGACGGCGAGCGCGACATCGCCGTGCCCGGTGATGACGATGACGGGCAGCCCGACCTGGCGCTCCGCCAGCAGCTTGAGGAGGTCCATCCCGCTCATGCCCGGCATCCGCACATCGGTGATGATGCAGCCCGATTTGGCTTCGGGCAGCCGCTCCAGAAAGCGGACCGCGGATTCGTAGACCTCGGTGGCCAGACCCGCGGCGCTCAGCAGGAACTGCAAGGCGTCGCGCGCCGCCTCGTCGTCGTCGATGATGTGAACGATATTCTCTGCCGGCACCGTTCCACTCCGCCAAGGCGGCAACCCCCTGACCGGGCGGCCGTTCGACTTACCTCTTAGCGCATTCCTTTCACTGCGGCATCCCGGCCTGAGCTTCTCGCCGGTTCGCCCGCGTTGCATGGCGGACCGGTCGAGGCCGGCGGCGCCGGCTTCCGCTATGTGGTGGCCTCTCCCTGGTCCCGCTCGGCCAGCGGCAGCGTGAAATGAAAACTCGCACCGCCGTCGGCATTGCGGTCGGCCCAGATCTCCCCGCCATGCGCTTCGATGATGGTTCGGGAAATCGAGAGGCCGACCCCCATTCCGTGGATTTTGGTGGTGACGAAAGGCCGGAACAGGTTGCTGGACACTTCCTCGCTGAGCCCGGTGCCGGTGTCGCTCACCGTGGTGGAGAGCATCGCACCGACCGGTTTCGTCGCAATCGTCAGCTCGCGCCGCTCGGAAGTCTGCATCGCCTCGATGGCATTCCGTATGAGGTTGAGGAGAACCTGCTGGATCTGGACGCGGTCGGCGAGGACAAGGTCGGCCGGGTTGAAATCGAAGCGCACGTTGACGCCCTGGTCGCGGGTGCCGACGAGCGCCAGCGCGTTCGCCTCCTCGATCAGCCGCGCCATGCTCTCGGCGCGCTTCTCGCTCTCGCCGCGGCTGACGAAGTCCCGCAGCCGGCGGATGATGTCGCCGGCGCGGAGCGCCTGTTCCCCGGCCTTGGTGACGGCCTCGCGTACCCGGACCGCCGTAGGATCGCTGTTTTCGGCCAGAAGCCGCCGCGATCCCTTCAGGTAGTTCGCGATCGCCGAAAGCGGCTGGTTGAGTTCGTGCGCGATGGCCGAAGCCATTTCACCCATCGCCGTCAGGCGCGAAATGTGCACCAGCTCCGCCTGCAATTCCTGCAACCGGGCCTGCGTCTCCTGCGGTTCGGTGAGATCGCGGATGAAGCCGGTATAGAACCGCCTCGAATCGGACCGCATCTCGCCGACCGCCAGTTCGATCGGAAACCGCGTCCCGTCCTTGCGCTCGGCCGTTACCACGCGTCCGATGCCGATGATCCGGCGTTCGCCCGTGGTTTCGTAGCGCTGGAGGTAGCCGTCATGCGCTTCGCGATAAGGGCTTGGCATCAGCATCTTGACGTTCCGCCCGATCACCTCGTCGGGACGGTAGCCGAAGAGCCGCTCCGCCGCCGCGCTGAAGAGGGTGATGAGGCCGCGGCTGTCGATGACGATCATCGCATCCGGAACGGTCGCGAGGATCGACTGGAGATGCGCCTCGCGGGTGACGATTTCGGTGGTCCTCAGCGCCTCGTTCTGCTGGCTCCGGCGAAGCCGTTCGCCGAAGAGCGCAATCCCGGCGCCGACCGCGAGGAAGACGCCGCTGTTGATGAGTTGCGGCACCGACATCCAGGAGACGTTGCGGATCAGGAGATTCGACCCGAGCAGCGACAGAGCGGTTGCCAGAAGCCCCGGTCCGAGGCCGCCGGCCGCCGATCCAGCCATCACCGCCGGCACGAAAAGGACGAGGAGCGGCTGATCGAGAAGGATCGGCTGCAGTGCGAGGCGGACGGCGAGCGTCACCGCGCAGGCGAGCACGGCGATCCCGTAGGGTCGCAGTTTCTGCCATTCCATCTGCCGCGCACCGTTCCGCCGGGCCCGACAAGGCCGGCGGATTCGCCTCCGTAGGTTCCCGTAGGGATCATATCTGAATTTCTGTGCCGCCGGACCGGCGCTACCCAAATGCCTGAGACAGGAACTGGGAGCGAATCCATGTTGGCCAGAATCGAGACTGCGAACCGCGACTACGCGAATGTTGCGAGAATTCCGGTGCCCGCGAGGTCGGTGAGCGCGCTCGCCAACGCCTTCGCCCTGATGGGCGCGCAGATGCGCTACCGGCAGAATTCCGAAATCTATGGCGAGGCGGAGCCGTGCGAGTACCTCTACGAGGTGGTAAGCGGCGCGGTTCGCACCTCCAAGCTCCTTTCCGACGGCCGCCGGCTGATCGACGCCTTCCATCTTCCGGGCGACATCTTCGGCATCGAATCGGGCGACGAGCATTCCTTCACCGCCGAAGCGGTGGCCGACGCCAAGGTCCGCATGGTCAAGCTCTCCGCGCTCCGCGGCATGGCCGAGCGCGACAGCGATCTGGCGGCGGATCTCCGCAAATGCGTCACCGCCAAGCTGAGGGCGACCCAGGACCACATGGTTCTTCTCGGCCGCAAGACCGCCGAGGAACGGGTTGCGGTCTTTCTCCTCGGCATGGCGACGATTTCCCGGACCGGCGGGCCGGTCGAACTACCGATGTCGCGGCAGGACATTGCCGACTATCTCGGCCTGACCATCGAGACCGTCTCGCGCACGCTCACCCAGCTGCGCAACCGCTCCGCGATCGAACTGCCGACGGCCCGCCGCATCACGCTTTGCGACCGAGCCGCGCTGCAGCGCCTCGACGCCTGAACCGTCGGGCATCCTCCCCCTGACGGCAAATGGGCCGGTCGATTGACCGGCCCGTTCTTTTTCCGCCACGGGCCGGTCTAGGCGACCGTCTCGAGCTTCCGCGCCGGGGCGCCGCCCTGCCGCTGGCGGGATGCCCGCGGGTCGATCGGCAGGAGCGCCGGCGCCCGGTCTTCGATCGCCTGCGCCGCATCGAGGAGCAGGTCCTCGCGGAAGCGCCGCCCGATCAGCTGGACGCCCTGTGGCAGCCCGTCGTCGCAGCCGACCGGCACCGCGCAGGAAGGCAGGCCGAGAATGTTGACCGGCACCACCATCCGCATCGCCGCCGCCACCGCCTCGACCCGGGCAATGTCGTCGCCGATCGGCCAGGCCGGCTCGCAGCAAACCGGCGAAAGAATGATCGGGTGGTCGCGGAGGAACTCCGCCCAGGCCGCACCGAGCTGGTGGATCTTGATCCAGACGCCGAGCTGCGCCGCCTGGTCGACCGGCTTGAACATGCCCTTGGCAAGCAGCGCCTCGATGAAGGCAAGCACGCCCTTGCCGGCGATCGGCTTCAGGCTCGGCCACAGAACCCCGATATCCGCCCAGATCGCGTCGACCCAGGCCTGCATCGTCTCCATGATCTGCGGCGGCTCGGCGTCGACCACGTCATAGCCCGCATCCGCCAGCCAGTCCGCTGCCCGGTCGATTCCGGCCTTGACGTGCGGGTCGATCCCGATGCCTGCCGGATTGCGCACGGCCGCGACGCGGAGCCTCCCGCCGATCGCCGGGCCGTCGAGCGGCGCCGGCACATGGCGCGGGTCGCGCGCGTCGGGCGCGCTGATAGCCTCCAGCGCCACGCGGAGGTCGGCGACGCGGCGCGCCATCGGCCCCTGCGTGTGCGTCATCTGGATGACGAGCGTCTCCGGCGGCTCGGTCACCGCGGCGTCGGGAACCCGGCCGCGCGAGGGGCGGATCGCGGTCGTGCCGCACATCTGCGAGGGCACCCTCAGCGACCCGCCGAGATCGTTGCCGAAGCCGAGCGGTGTCATGCCGGTGGCGAGCGCCACCGCTTCGCCGCCGGAGGAGCCGCCCGGCGTCCGCGTCGGGTCCCACGGGTTGACGGTCCGCCCGGCGACGCCGCTTTCCGTGTCCCAGCGGAAGGCGAAGTCGGGCAGGTTGGTGCGGGCGAGCGGGATGGCGCCGGCTTCGCGGAGCCGTGCGACGAGCGGCGCATCTTTCGCCGCGATCTGTCCCGCCATCGCGGCGACGCCCCACGTCGTCGGCGAGCCGGCCACGTCGATGTTGCTTTTCACCGTGAAGGGCACGCCGGCGAGCGGCCCGAGGCGTTTGCCGGCGGCGATCGCCCGGTCGACGGCCGCCGCCGCCGCCCGCGCCTCGTCGGCGAGCGTGGCGGTGATGGCGTTGAGGCCGGGATTCACTTCCTCGATGCGGGCAAGATGCGCGTCGACGACGTCGCCCGACAGCACCTTCCGCGACGCGATCATCCCGGCAAGCTCGACCGCGCCCTTCTGGCAGAGTTCGTTCATGGCAGTTCCTCCAATCGTGCCGGCCCGATGGCCCGCTGACGATGGGAGGATGCCGGGGGCGAAGCCTCGGCGGATCGGGAGGATTCCCTATGCCCCTGTTCTAGTGCTCGACCAGGCCGCGCTCGAGCGCGTAGAGCGCGGCTGCGGCCCGCGTCGTCACGCCGATCTTGGAATAGAGGTTCTGGATGTGGTGGTCCGCGGTCTTCGGCGCGATGTCGAGCCGCCGCGCCGCCTCCTTGGCGGTCAAGCCGGCCGCGATCAGGCGGAGCACCTCGATCTCGCGCGCCGTGAGGCCGGCCGGGCGCTCGGCCGCCTGGCGCCGCGCCGGCTGGCCGGCGACGGCGAGCACGGCCTCCACCGCGTCGGCGCAGAGCCTCCCGTCGCGCACCGCCGCCCGGAGCTTCGCCGCGGCCGCGGCATCGCCCAGCGCGGCGCGGTGCGGCCGTGCCTCCCGCGCCGTCTGGAACGCCTCCGCCGCGGCGAGGACACGGGCGGCGGGCGACAGGTCGCTGCCGCGCACGTAGCGGTGATAGCCGCTGCCGTCGAGCCGTTCGTGGTGGCGGAGCACCAGCGCGGCGACGGATCTGCCTTCGCCGCCGAGCGAGGCGAGGGCGCGCTCGCCATGATAGGGGTGGAGCCGGGCGGCGTCGGTTTCCCGCGTCGTCATCGGGCCGGCCCGCATCCAGGTCGCGACCGGCACGGCCAGTTCGCCGATGTCGTGGGTGTAGGCCGCCCAGCGCACCGCCCGGATGTCGGATGCCGGCAGGCCCATCTGCCGGCAGGCCGCGTCGGCGAGGTTCGCCACCGCCCGCGAATGCCCGAACGTGAAGGGCATGCGCATGTCGATCATGTCGGCGATGGCGAGATAGGCCTCCTCGCAGGCATCCTCGTCGAGCATTGCCGGGGGCTGCGGTTCGAGGTCGAGGATGGTCTGGTGGTCGACCGGCCGGTCCATGCCTTTCAGCAGTTCATCGGCATGGGCGAGGAACAGCTCCGCCAGTTCCGGCTCGTAGGCGCCGCCGGCGCGCTCGCCGATCATCCGCTTCATCTCGTCCAGGCCGTACGCCTCGAAGAGCGCGATCGCATCCTGTGCCAGCGTCACGATCCTGACCGCCGGCCTCACCGCATCGCCCTTGAGGCCGTGCGGCAGGCCGCGCCCGTCCCAGCGCTCGTAGAGCTGCCCGAGGTTCTCGCGGATTTCCTTCGACAGGCCGAGCCGCTCGCCGATCCGCTGCGCGACCTCGCAATGCCCGGCGAGGATCGGCACGCTGACGTTGAGCGCCTCGGCCAGGCCCTGCTGCACCGCCTTCGCCACTTCCGCCGCCGGCTGGTTGGCGAAGAGCCGGGTGAAGGCGCGCACGAACGTGTCGACCAGCTGCGAATGGTTGCCCATGTCGGTTCGGGCGAGGTCCTGGCGGAGCGCGATCTCGTCCCCGAACGCGGACGCCAGAATATGGGTGTCTGCATTGCAGCCGATGTAGCGCAGGAGCGCCTGGTGATAGACGTTCCGGCGCGTGCCGAGGTCGAGCTTGGCGATGTCGGCAATCCGCATCGCGAGGACGCAGGACCGGAGCGCGAAATCCCGCGACTGGCCGGTGGCCAGGTCGGTTGCATAGGCAAGCGCCATCAGGAAATCGGCGCGGCGGACGGCGGGGGCTGGCATTTTCGGGGATGTTTCCGCAAAGGGTCGAAGTCGGGCGGCAGCATACCCCAAGTGCAGCGCGACCACAGGGCGCGCGCCCGCGATCCCGCGCGCTTTGGTACGCCGGGTGATGACCCGCGTTCCTCCTCTCGTCGCCTTCGCCCGAAGGCGAAGGGGTGGCGGGCGCTCGAAGAGTGCCAACCGTAGTTCTAGTGGGCGCTCACCGAGCGCCCGCCAGTGGCTGCTTCCGGCCTTCCGCTTTCGCTCTCCGGGCGATGCAGCGTGCATCGCCTTTACGGTGGGCAGAACCCACAGCCGGTCGTAGTGCCGGCGGGCTACTTGCGGGCGCCGGCCGGGGCACGGGACTGCGGGTCCCGCCGGCCAGGTCACCCCAGCCGGCGCCTCAAAAGAGGCAGCCGCGGCGCCACGTCCCCCGGATCACTCCGGGCCCTGTCCCGGAGTGTCCGGGGCAGGCTCGCTCCGCAAACTGGTCGCCACCGGTTGGCGCCCCTTCCCGAGCGAGGACGGGAGCATTGTCACCGCGGTTCGGTGACCGGGGATAAGTATTTTGTTGTCCCCGGTGCGAGGTTTGGGATTTGGACCGGCGACGCATTCTCCCACGACGTCATGCCCGGTGGGCCTTTAGCCCTTGGGCTTGACCCGAGGGTTGACCCGGGCATCCACGCGAACACGCCGATGCCGAGGAAGACGTGGATGGCCGGCACGAGGCCGGCCATGACGTATGAGGGGACCGGAGTCGATGATCCTTCTTCGTCGTGATGCCCATTGGGGCAGCGATGGAGTTGCGGAAAGTCCGCGCCGCGGGATTGAGATTGGCGCTTGCGCGCCCACCACGTCATGGCCGGGCTTGTCCCGGCCATCCACGTCTTGTTAGCTCGACGGATGTGGCGCGGCGGCTTCGTCTACATCATGACCAACCGGGCGAACGGCATTCTCTATGTCGGCGTCACCAACGACCTCGCCCGTCGCGTGTTCGAGCATCGCGAAGGCCTGATCGCCGGGTTCACCAAACGCTACGGCCTGAAGCGCCTCGTCTACTACGAGCAGTTCGACAGCATCGTCGCGGCGATCGCGCGCGAGAAGGCGATGAAGCATTGGCCGCGCGCATGGAAGGTACGGCTCATCCTCGGCATGAACCCGGAATGGCGTGACCTTTACGAGACGCTGTGAGGGAAGACGTGGATGGCCGGCACAAGGCCGGCCATGACGTGCTGGGGGCGTGGTGATGTGCGAGGCCGCGGTCGGGTCGGCCCGTCGCGGCGTCCTCCTGACGCCCCACCCCACGCCGTCATGCCCGGGGCCCCGTCCCGGGCATCCACGCGAACACGCTGTTGCCGAGGAAGACGTGGATGGCCGGCACAAGGCCGGCCATGACGTGCTGGGGCGTGGCGATGTGCGAGGCCCCGGTCGGGTCGGCCCGTCGCGGCGTCCTCCTGACAGCCCCAACCCACCGCGTCATGCCCGCCCCGTCCCGGGCATTCACGCGAACACGCCGTTGCCGAGGAAGACGTGGATGGCCGGCACGAGGCCGGCCATGACGTGCTGGGGGCGTGGCGATGTGCGAGACCCCGGTCGGGTCGGCCCGTCGCGGCGTCGTCCTGACTGCCCCACCCCACCACGTCATGCCCGGGCCCCGTCCCGGGCATCCACGCGAACACGCCGTTGCCGAGGAAGACGTGGGTGGCCGGCACAAGGCCGGGCATGACGTGTTGGGGGGCGTAGCGATGTGCGAGGCCGCGGTCGGGTCGGCCCGTCGCGGCGTCCTCCTGACAGCCCCAACCCACGACGTCATGCCCGGTGGGCCTTTAGCCCTCGGGCTTGACCCGAGGGTTGACCCGGGCATCCACGCGAACACGCCGTTGCCGAGGGAAGACGTGGATGGCCGGCACAAGGCCGGCCATGACGTGTTGGGGGGCGGCAGTGGGCCGGAGGCCGGTAGGGTGGGATACTACGCGCCGCCCTATCAATCGCCTTTCAGTCCGGTCCTCGTCAGCCCGTCGAGCAGCGATCCGCTCGTCGGCACCAGCGGGATGAGGCACGCCTGCAGCGCGTGGTAGATGTCGGGCTTGCCCTCGAACAGGCGTTTCGGGGCGTCGGCAAGCTCGGTCCGCCAGGCGCCGTGCTCGCGGTCGATCAGCCGGGCGGCGATGAAATCCCAGATGCGCCGGTACCATTCCTCGTAGGCCGGCGCGCCGTCGATGGCGTTGAGGAAATGCGCGGCGCCGACCCCCTCCGCCGCCGGCCACCACAGGTGGTTCCGCATGCGCGGCTTGTTCGCCCAGTCGAGCGTGTAGAAGAAACCGCCGCCGTCGGGGTCCCAGCCGTCGGCGGTTGCCCGCCCGAAGAGCGCCTTCGCCGCGTCGGGCAGCCAGGCCAGCTTTCGCCCGCCCAGTTCCCAGAGCTGCAGGCAGAGCCGCGTCCATTCGAGCGAATGGCCGGGCGTCGTCCCGAAGGGACGGAAGACGTCGCCGTTGGAATAGTCGCGGTCGAGCTCCCAGTTCTCGTTGAAGTGCTCGGCGACGCGCCAGCCGTTCTCGGCGGCGCGCTTGCCGATCACCAGGGAGGCGATGCTTTCGGCCATGTCGAGCCAGGACCGGTCGGCGGTCGCCTCGAAGGCCGCCATCAGCGCCTCGGTCGAATGCATGTTCGAGTTCTGGCCCCGATAGGTGCTGATCGGCTGCCAGTCGGCGGCGAATTCCTCCGCCATCGCGCCGTTCTTCTTCTCCCAGAAGCGGGCGCGGATCACCTCGCCGACGTCGGCGAGCAGCCGGTCGGCATCCGGGTGCCCCACCATCCGGGCGCTCGCCGCAGCAAGCAGGACGAAGGCATGGCCGTATGCCTGTTTCCGCGGGTCGGTCGGTCCGTCTTCCCCGACCGCCCAGAAATAGCCGCCGTTCTTCCGGTCGCGGTGGCCGTTCCAGAGATAGGCCATGCCGTGGTCGATGAAGCGGTCCGCGCCCGGCCGCCCCATCGCCCTGGCGATGGCGAAGCAGTGGACCATCCGCGTCGTCACGTGGATTTCGCGGATCGGCGAGGGGAGGGGGTCGCCGCGGTCGTCGAGCGCGTGGAACCCGCCTTTCGGATTGAGGCTCGCCCGCTCGAAGAAATCGAAGAGGCCGTCGGCCTGGCCGAGCAGCCAGCGCCGGTGATAGGCGAGATCCGCCCACTTCCTCGGCGCCGCCGGTCCGCTTCCGCTGGTCATGCGGGCACCGGCTAGTTCACCTTGGTGTCGTCGAGCGCGCCGACCATGTACTGCACCAGTTCTTGCGTGTTGGTCTGTGCGGTTGTCTTTTCCGTCACCTTCCGCCCGCGATGCATCACCATCAGCCGGTCGGCTACCGCGAACACGTCGGGCAGCGTGTGCGTGATGAGGATCACGGGCACGCCCTGGTCGCGGAGCTTGCGGATGAGTTCGAGCACCTTCTGCTGCTCGGGGACGCCGAGATTGTTGGTCGGCTCGTCCATGATCATCAGGCGGGCGTCCCAATAGACGGCGCGGGCGATCGCCACCGCCTGGCGCTGGCCGCCCGACAGGCTCTCGATCGGCTGGGTGAGGGTCGGGAAGTGGATTTCGAGCGAGTTGAGCGCCGTCTCCGATTCGGTCAGCATCTTCCTCTCGTCGAGCGTCTTGATCAGCCCGCCGAGGTAGCTCCGCTTGACCTCGCGGCCGAGGAAGA
>DASRGK010000038.1:0-25373 GCA_035651055.1 Bauldia sp. | reverse complement strand
TGGGGCGGGAACTTCGGGTGCGTTCCGTCGACCTGGCGGACCTTGCCCTTGCACGGCAGGCCGCCGATCCCGGAGAGGTCGGCGGCCGTCAGGATGAGGCGGACGCCCGGCATCTCCCTTGCCGCCGACAGGTCGCCGACCCGGATCTTCGCATGCGCCATGCTCGAGCGGAGCACGTAGGCGCGAAGCTCGCCCTCGGCCGCGAAGTCGTCGGTGAACTGGCCTTTGCCGACGAGCAGCGGGCGGTCCTCCTTGCGGCGGACCGAGGCTCCCATACCGTATTTCATCGGCGCGGCGTTGGTGGTGGCGACGTTGCTCATGGCGAATGCGGACGGTGCCGCTCCTGATGCGATCGAAATGAGTGGGTGGGCTGTGGCGCGGCCAATGTTATCCGAAGCGGGCGGTGCGGCAAGCGCCGGCTCTAGCTGACCGGCCCGTTCTTGGCGAAGGCGCACTGCGCGTCAACAACGACGAGCCCGATCGCGGCCGCGTATTTCCGGCATGCCGGAACGTCAAAGGGTGCGGCGCCCGGCGCCGTCAGCAGGTAGCGGATCGATCCCGGCTCGGGGAACGGCTGCCGCCGGAACGCCGCCCCGACATTCCCTGTCGCCGGCGCCGCCAGTCCGTCAACCGAGACGAGCAGATCGCCGACCGCGCCGATGCCGCGCACGCCGATCGCGATGTCTTCCTTGCCGGGCTCGGCCCCGAGGACGAGATTCCGGTAGTCGCGCGCGAATTCGTCGACCTCGGCCAGCCGCGAGACCGAAACCTGCCCGGGCGGCTGATAATTGCCGGAGAAGACGAGCGTGAGCGGCGCCAGACAGGCAAGCGTGCGCGCGCTCCGCTCGCTGAAGAACGCGGCGCCGACCCGGCGGCGGCGAAGTTCGACCGTCACGCGCACGGCGATCGCGAGCGCCAGAGCCATGAACAGGGTCGTGTTGAGCGCGAATGCGTACCGCTTCACCGCCTGCGCCGAGCCGTAGCCGAAGGCGAGCGCGACGTACTGGATGGTGCAGCAGGCCGAGACCGCCAGGCCGAATGTCGCCAGCGCCTTGAGGTAGGCCCATTGCCGCCGGCCGTCGTCGTCGAGCCAGGCAAGCCAGGCGACCAGCGCAGCGATCGAGAGCGCGCCGACGAGGAGCGCCAGGATGAGGACGTGGAAGGCCTCCGGCGTGTAGCGCAGCCGCATCGTGCCGTCGCTGAAGGTTGCGCTCGCGGCATCCGCGAACCCGGGATGGAGCACGATGAGGAGCAGCGCGCCGAAGACCGCGAGGCCGCCCTCGCCGAGGCGCCAGAGGCGCATTCCCGGCGGCGACCGGCGGAGGTCGAGAAACACCGTGAGCAGGAGGAAGACGAGGAGTTCGGCCGCCGGAATGAGATGGATGTTGACCAGCACCGCGATCGCCAGCGCGACGACGATGTAGCGCGTATGCGGGTGACCGCCGCGCCCTTCGAGGAACACTGTGGCGGCGATCACCACCATCGTCAGCGCCTGCCCGACGAGTTGGGCGTAGAAGAAGTTGCCGACGATCTCGCCCCCGAAAAGCTCGACCCTGAGCGACGCGTCGTTGAGGATGGCGAGGACGAAGGCGGTGACGAGGAACGACGGCGCGATGCCGGCCGGCACGGTCCGCGCGGCGAGCGCGCCCGCGAGCCACACCGCCAGAAGCGCCAGCAGCGAGACGATCTGCACGCCGACCACGGGCGAGCCGAAGAGCGCCCCGGCGATCGCCGCCGGTATAAAGGCGAGCTGCGGCATGCTGTAGAGGGTGCCGAGGCTCGGCCCCGAGGCGCTGACGAGGTCGAACGCCTCCATCCGGCGCGATACGAGGAGCGTGGTGAAGGCGAGGTCGGAGCTCCCCGACCAGAAATAGTCGAGTCGGGCAAAGAGAAACCAGATGCAGCCGAGCGTGCCCAGCGTCAGGTTGAGCGGCCGCAGGATCGGGTCGCGCGCGATCGCCGGCCCGCTCGGCAGGATCGGGGTCAAAGGCGTCGCGTCCTGTGGATGGCCTCGACGAGGCCGAGCGTCGAGGAATCGCGCTTCCCCCTGGCGCCCTCGCCTTCGACCAGCGGCAGCAGCTCGCTCGCGAGCTTCTTGCCGAGTTCGACGCCCCACTGGTCGAACGAGTTGATCCCCCAGATCGTGCCCTGGACGAAGATCTTGTGCTCGTAGAGCGCGATGATGCGGCCGAGCGTTTCCGGATCGAGCCGGCGGTAGAGGAGCGTGTTGGACGGCCGGTTGCCCGGGAACACCTTGTGCGGCGCGATCAGTTCGACTTCCTTGGCGCTCTTTCCTTCCGCCCGCATTTCCGCGCGCGCTTCCGCGATGGTGCGGCCGCGCATCAGCGCCTCGCTCTGCGCCAGGCAGTTGGCGATGAGGATGGCGTGATGCCCGTCCTCGCGGTCCGGCTGCGCCGCGAGCAGGAAGTCGCAGGGCACCACATCCGTGCCCTGGTGGAGCAGCTGGTAGAAGGCGTGCTGGCCGTTCGTGCCCGGCTCGCCGAAGACGATCGGCCCGGTCGCCCCCATCACGGTGGCGCCGCCGAGGCGGACGCGCTTGCCGTTCGATTCCATGTCGAGCTGCTGCAGATAGGCCGGCAGCCGCTCCAGCCGCTGGTCATAGGGCAGCACCGCGTAGGTCGGGAAGCCGAGGATGTTGCGGTACCAGATGCCGATCATGCCGAGAATGACAGGCAGGTTCTTGTCGAGCGGGCTGGCGCGGAAATGATCGTCCATCGACCGGCCGCCGGCGAGAAAGCGCCGGAAGTTCTCCGGACCGATCGCGATCATGAGCGGCAGGCCGATCGCCGACCAGATCGAGTAGCGCCCGCCCACCCAGTCCCAGAAACCGAAGGTCCGGCTCCGCGCAATCCCGAAAGCATCGACCTTGTCGAGCGCCGTCGACATCGCCGCGAAGTGCTTGCCGACCGCCCCCTCGCCGAGCGCCTCGACGATCCACCGGCGCGCGCTCCGCGCATTGGTCATTGTCTCGATCGTGGTGAAGGTCTTCGAGGCGACGAGAAAGAGCGTCCGCCCCGGGTCGAGGCCCTTCAGCGTGTCGCGAAGATCGGCGCCATCGACGTTGGAGACGAAATGGAGCCGGGGCCCGTCGTGGTAGGGGGACAGCGCGCGCGTCGCCATGCGCGGCCCGAGATCCGAGCCGCCGATGCCGATATTGACCACGTCGGTGAACGCGCCGCCCGCCCCGGAAATCCCGCCCGATCTGACGCCGTCGGCAAACTCGGTCATTGCCGCGAGCACGGCCTGGACGTCGGGGACGACGTTCCTGCCTTCCGCCCGATAGACCTCCTCCGCCGCCGCGCGGAGCGCGACGTGGAGGACCGGCCGGTTCTCGGTACGGTTGATGGCCTCGCCGGAAAACATCGCCGCCCGCTGTTTCTCGACCCCGCCCGCCTCGGCCAGCGCCAGCAGCCGGCGCATCGCCTCTTCGTCGATGAGGTTCTTCGAATAGTCGAGAAGCATGTCGCCGAAGGACGCCGAGAACTTCGCGAAGCGGTCCGGGTCGTCCTCGAAGCGCTGGCGGAGCGGGACGGCGGCCACCGCCGGACGGTGGGCTTCGAGATCGGCGAAAGCCTGGATGGTGGGCGATTTCACGAAAGTCGGACTCCGGCAGGCGATCGGCGAAGCCTAGCGAACCCTGGCCGCCGGGTCAGGCGGAAATTCGTCGCTGCCGGCGACTATTTCAGCCAGCCCTGAAGGCGGCGCATGGCCTCCGCCATGTCGGCGCCCGTCCCGGCGAACGAGAAGCGGATCATGGAATGCCCGCGGGCGCGGTCGAAATCGGGTCCGGGCGTTGCGGCCACGCCCGCCTCCGCCAGCATCCGGCGCGCGAAATCGACCGAATCGTTCGAGAACCGGCGGGCCGACGCATAGACGTAGAACGCCCCGTCGACGGGCAGGTAGTCGTCGAAGCCGATCCGCGGCAGGGCATCGAGGAGGAGGGCCCGGTTGGCGGCATAGCCGGCTTTCACCGCCTCCAGTTCCGGCCTCGCGTCGAACGCCGCCACCGCCGCCCGCTGCGACAGGTCGGGCGGCGATATGTAGAGGTTCTGCGCGATCCGCTCGACCGGCCGGACCAGTTCCTCGGGCAGGACCATCCAGCCGATCCGCCAGCCGGTCATGCAGTAATATTTGGAGAACGAGTTGATGACGATGACGGACTGCGACCAGCGCAAGGCGGTCTCGGCTTCGCCGTCGTAGACGAGGCCGTGGTAGATCTCGTCGGAGATGAAGCGGATGCCGATATCGTCCGCCGCCTCGACCAGGGCCTTCAGTGCCTCGGGATGCATCATCGTGCCGCTCGGATTGGCGGGACTTGCGACCAGGACGCCGGCAAGCCGCTTCTCGCGATGCGCCGCCGCGAGCATCTCCGGCGTCAGCACATGGCGCGTCTCCCGCCCGACCTCGATCTCGACGACTTCGAGCCCGAGCGCGCTGAGGATGTTCCGGTAGGCGGGATAGCCGGGCGCGGTCACGGCGACCCGGTCGCCCGGATCGAAGGCGGCGAGGAACGCCAGATTGAACGCCGCCGACGAGCCGGTCGTGACGGCGACGCGCTCGACCGGCAGGTCGATCCCGTAGGCCTCGGCATAGTGCCGCGCGATCCGCGCGCGGAGGCGGCGGATGCCGAGCGCCTCGGTGTAGCCGAGCCGCCCGTCGGCGAGCGCCTGCCGGGCCGCTTCCAGCACCGGCCCCGGCGCCGGCGCGCCGGGCTGCCCGACCTCCATGTGGATCACGCTTCCGCCGGCATGCTCGCGTTCGACCGCCGCCCGGAGCACGTCCATGGCGAGGAACGGCTCGACGGCGCTGCGGCGCGAGGGTCCCGGTTTCGCCGGTTGATTCATGGGAGGGCGTCCTGCGGCAAGTCTTTGTCCTGCCCCAATTCGCGGCCATTTCGCGGCCCGTCAAGGACTTTGCAATCGGGGTAGTTGGGCCAATGCCGGCATCCGGGCGCCAGGAACACGTCACAGAGGCCGGAAATCGCCGCGGCCGGCGCCGTTTCATGGCCGGCACCGCCCTCGCCGTCGCCGTCCTGGCGGTCGGCATCGTCCCCGCCACCGCGGCCGGCATCGTGCGCGACGCGGAAACCGAGGCGCTGATCCAGGATTATGCCCGGCCGATCTTCAAGGCGGCCGGGATTCGCGCCACCGGCGTCAAGATCCTCGTCGTCAACGACGACTCCTTCAACGCGTTCGTGTCGAGCGCCGACCGGATGTTCGTCAATACCGGCGCGATCATCCGCGCCGAAACGCCGAACGAGCTGATCGGCGTGATCGCCCATGAAACCGGGCACCTTGCCCATGGCGATCTCGGCAGCATCCGCCAGCGGGTTCAGTCGACGCAGAACTCGGTGCTCGCGGCGGCGCTGATCGGCTTCGGCGTGGCGATTGCCGGGGCCGCGAGCGGGGTCAAGGGCCTCGGCGATCTCGGTCAGGGCATCGCCGCCGCGTCCATGCAGATCGGCCAGCGCTCGATCCTCGCCTACGTCCGCGGCCAGGAAGCCGCCGCCGACCGGTCCGCGATGGACTTTCTCGTCAAGACCGGCCAGTCGGGCAACGGCCTCCTCAACATGATGAAGCGCCTCTCTTCCGAGTCGCTGGTGAGCGCCCGCTCCGTCGACCCCTACACCCAGACCCATCCGATGCCGGCGGAGCGCGTGCGGAGCCTGGAGGCGCTCGCCGCCGCCGACAAGTTCGCCAACGTCAAGGACTCCGCGGCGCTCAAGCGCCGCCACGACCTCGTGCGGGCCAAGCTCATCGGCTTCACCTGGTCGCCGGAGCGCGTCAACCGCGAATACCCGATGACCGACAACAGCCTGCCGGCGAAATATGCCCGCGCCATCGCGCTCTATCGCCGCGGCTCGCTTGTCAACGTCGTCAAGGCCGTCGACGGGCTCATCGCCGCCGATCCGTCCGACGCCTATTTCTACGAACTGAAGGGCCAGGCCCTCCTCGAGGGCGGCAAGCCCAACGAAGCGCTGGCGCCGCTGAAGCGGGCGGTGGAACTGGCCCCGCGGGCCTCGCTCATCCGCATCCTCTACGGCCAGGCCCTGGTCGCCGTCGGCGGCGCGGCCAACATGGATGCTGCCATCGAGGTGCTGAATGCCGCGCTCCAGACCGACCATGACATGCCGGTCGGCTACCGCGCGCTTGCCCGCGCCTATGCCTCGAAGAGCGATATCGCCATGGCGGAACTCGCCACCGCCGAGGGTCTCTTCGTCGACGGCGACTTCCCCGAGGCCCGCACCCACGCCAAGCGCGCTCAAGTAAAATTGAAAGCGGGCTCGCCCGGCTGGCTTCGCGCCGAAGATATCGTGTCCTATAAACCCCCGATCGTGCGCCAGTAGGCGCGCGCGCCGGAGAATCCCCCGAATGAGTGCTCGCCTCGTCGCACTGGCTGTGGTTGGTGCGGTTGCCGTCGGCGCGATCGCCTATGTTGGCGGCCGCGAATTGAACCCGCGTCCGATGGGCGAGGCCGAGACCGGCGCGCTGATCGCAAAGTACCTGAAGGACCATCCCGACCTGCTCCGGCCGGGCATGCCGACGGAGGCCGACGTGGCCGCCACGCCGGCCGTGACCGCGCCGGCCGCGACGCCGGTTCCCGCCACCAAGGTGGCGATGGCCGAGCTCAGCGACGACCAGCGCGCCGAGGTCGAGGCGATCATCAAGAATTACCTGATCGCCAATCCCGAGATCATCCGCGACGCCATGGACGCCCTCCAGAAGAAGGAGGACGCGGCCGCCGCCGCGCAGCAGGTGAGCGCGATCCAGGACAACAAGGACCTCCTCTTCTCCTCCAAGCGCCAGGTCGTCCTCGGCAATCCCGAAGGCAAGGTCACCCTCGTCGAGTTCTTCGACTACAACTGCACCTACTGCCGGCGGGCCCATGCCGACATGAAGGAGCTGCTCGCCAAGGACAAGGACCTGCGCGTCGTCCTCAAGGAATTCCCCGTGCTCGGCGAAGGCTCGGTCGAGGCGGCGCAGGTCGCCGTCGCGGTCAACATGGTCGCGCCGGAGAAGTACCTCGACTACCACGACGCGATGCTGAGCGAGCGCGGCCAGGTCAACGGCGAGCGCGCCATGGAAGTGGCCGAGGAGCTCGGCATCGACAAGGCCAAGCTCGCCGAGGCGATGAAGTCGGACGAGATCAAGGCGACGATCAACGAGGTCTATGATCTTGCCGCCAAGCTCGCCCTTTCCGGCACGCCTTCCTACGTCACGCCGAAGGAGGTCGTGGTCGGCGCCGTCGGCTACGAGGCGCTGAAGCAGAAGATCGACGAGGTCCGCTGCGGGCAACCGACCTGCTCGTGACCGCGCCGCCACGCTGTCCACAGCGGCCGTTCATCCCTTTTGCTTTGCCGCCCAACCCCCTATAACCACCGGGCTTTTTCCGGCGCCGTCGCTTGCTTGACGGACGCCCTGGCGACAGGAACAGTCAGCGGATGGCGGCAACGGTCTTCGTCCTCAACGGGCCGAACCTCAACCTGCTCGGCAAGCGCGAGCCGGCGATCTACGGAACGCGGACGCTGGCCGACATCGAGGCGGACTGCGTCGCCGCCGGCAAACGGCTCGGCTGCAAGGTCGACTTCCGCCAGACCAACCTCGAAGGCGAGCTGGTCGGCTGGGTGCAGGAGGCCGGCGACAAGGCCGTCGCGGCTGTGCTCAATGCCGGGGCCTACACCCACACCTCGATCGCCTTGCACGACGCGATCCGCGGTTCCGGCATCCCCTTCGTCGAGGTCCATCTCTCCAATATTTTCGCGCGCGAATCCTTCCGCCACCATTCCATGATCTCGCCGGTCGCGGTCGGCATGATCTGCGGCTTCGGCCCGCGCGGTTACGTGATGGCGCTGGAAGCCGCCGTGAGCGCGGCCGAGTCCCGCAGGTCCAAAGAAACGAAGCGATGACCGACAAGCGACCGATCGTCGACAAGGAACTCATCCGCGAGCTCGCCGAGCTGCTGGCGGAGACCGGGCTTTCGGAGATCGAAGTCGAGCGCGGCGATACCCGCATCAAGGTCGCCCGCTCCTTCACATTGACCGCCGCCGCTCCGCAATACGCGCCGCCGCCCCAGGCCGCGGCCGCGCCCGCAGCCGGCCCGGCGGCCCGCCCCGAAGCCGGCTCCGACGATGCCAGCCATCCCGGCGCCGTCCTTTCGCCGATGGTCGGCACCGCCTTCCGCGCGCCCGAGCCGGGCAAGCGGCCCTATGTCGAGGTCGGCGACCGGGTGAGCGAGGGCCAGACCGTCCTCATCGTCGAGGCGATGAAGACGATGAACCAGATCCCGGCGCCGCGCGCCGGGACCGTGAAGCAGATCATGGTCGAGGACGCCCAGCCGGTCGAATATGGCGAGCCGCTGATGATCATCGAATGAGCCTGCCGCCGCTTTTCGATAAGATCCTGATCGCCAACCGCGGCGAGATCGCGCTCCGCGTCCTGCGCGCCTGCAAGGAACTGGGCATCGCCACCGTGGCGGTCCACTCGACCGCCGACGCCGACGCCATGCATGTCCGGCTTGCCGACGAGAGCGTCTGCATCGGCCCGCCGCCGGCGCGCGAGTCCTACCTCAACATTCCGCAGATCGTCGCCGCCTGCGAGATCACGGGCGCATCCGCCGTGCATCCCGGCTACGGCTTCCTGTCCGAGAACGCCCGCTTCGCCGATATCCTCGCCGCCCACAACATCGCCTTCATCGGCCCGAGCGCCGAACACATCCGCATCATGGGCGACAAGATCGAGGCCAAGCGCACAGCCGTCCGCCTCGGCATCCCGGTCGTGCCCGGCTCGGACGGCAAGCTCACCAACGATGTCGAGGCGCGGCGGCTCGCTTCCGAGATCGGCTACCCGGTCCTCGTCAAGGCGGCGGCGGGCGGCGGCGGCCGCGGCATGAAGGTCGCGCGCACCGCCGACGACCTCGTCGACGCGCTTTCGACCGCTCGCAGCGAGGCGCGCGCCGCCTTCGGCGACGACTCGCTCTACCTCGAAAAGTACCTCGAGAAGCCGCGCCACATCGAAGTCCAGGTGATGGGCGACGGCAAGGGCAACGCCATCCACCTCAACGAGCGCGACTGCTCGCTGCAGCGCCGCCACCAGAAGATCTGGGAAGAGGCGCCGAGCCCGGTGATCGAGCCGGAAGCGCGCGCCCGCATCGGCGGCATCGTCGCCGATGCCATGGCGAAGCTCCAGTATTCCGGAGCCGGCACGATCGAGTTCCTCTACGAGGACGGCGAGTTCTATTTCATCGAGATGAACACCCGCCTCCAGGTGGAGCATCCGGTCACCGAGGCGACGACCGGCTTCGACCTCGTCAACGAGCAGATCAGCATCGCCTCCGGCCGGCCGCTCTCCCTCCGCCAGGATGACGTGAAGGTCTCCGGCCACGCCATCGAATGCCGCATCAACGCGGAGAACCCGCGCACCTTCGCCGCCTCCCCCGGCTTGATCACCTACTACCATCCCCCGGGCGGCCTCGGCGTGCGCGTCGATTCGGCCGTCTATCAGGGCTACCGGATCCCGCCCTATTATGACTCGCTGATCGGCAAGCTGATCGTCCACGGCCGCACGCGGCAGGAATGCATGATGCGGCTGCGCCGCGCGCTCGACGAATTCGTCATCGACGGCATCCAGACGACGATCCCGCTCTTTCGCGATCTCGTCGACGACCCCGATATCGCCGCCGGCCGCTACGACATCCACTGGCTGGAGAAGAAGCTCGCGGCGACCAAGCCGGCGTGAGCTTCTCGGTTCCGGGCGGAACGCAATGGCATCCCGCGACGACATTCTCCTCGAAATCACGCCGCAGGTGCTGCTCAAGGCCTATGCGGTCGGCATCTTTCCGATGGCCGAGTCGGCCGACGATCCGGCATTGCACTGGATCGAGCCGGAGCTGCGCGGGATCATCCCGCTCGACCGCTTTCACCTGCCCCGCCGCCTCGCCCGGACCGTCGCCGCCGAACCTTTTGAAATCCGTATCGACCACGACTTCGACGCGGTGATCGCCGCCTGCGCCGAGGCGCGGCCGGAGCGGCCGAAGACCTGGATCAACAAGCGCATCCGGCGGCTTTACGGCGACCTCTTCCGCCTCGGCCACGCGCATACGGTGGAGGCCTGGAGCGACGGCCGGCTGGTCGGCGGCCTGTACGGCGTCAGCCTCGGCGCCGCGTTCTTCGGCGAGAGCATGTTCTCGCGGCAGACGGACGCTTCCAAGGTCGCTCTGGTTTACCTCGTCGGGCGGCTGAAACTGGGCGGCTACCGCCTGCTCGATACCCAGTTCACCACCAGCCACCTGAAGCAGTTCGGCGCCATCGACGTCGAGCGCCGCGTCTATCAGGCGCTCCTCGAAGGAGCGATTGCCGAAGAGGCCGACTTCTACTTCTTGGCCGGCGGCGGAACCGTCGAGGACATCTTGCAGTCGGTGAGCCAGACGTCATAGACGGCGTGGTCGACCGCGTGCAGGCCCGGGCTCGCGGCAAACATCCAGCCCGAGAAGATGCGGCGGACCTTCCGGTTGAGCGTGATCTCGTCGACCTGGACGAAGGCGTCGGTCTGCGGCGGCTCGGTCGGCGGGCGCGTGTAGCAGACGCGCGGCGTCACCTGCAGCGCCCCGAACTGCACCGTCTCGTCCATGTAAACGTCGAAGTTGATGATCCGGCCGGTGATCTTGTCGAGCCCGGCGAAGACGGCAACCGGGTTGGCGATCTTTTCGGCAAGCGCCGGCGAGGCGGCGAGCGCCGCCCCAAGCGCGAGCATCGCGATGCTCGGGATACCGGACTGTCTGAGGAGCTTCATGCGCGATTCGAAGGGCGCCGCGATCGGAAGGAGGCGGGTGGTAACACGCGATTCTGGCAGCGAAAAGGCGCCGGGCGATTTGCCGGCCGCGACCGGCCTCGCTATCACAGGGACGACGGCGAATCCCCGCCTGGAGATGGAGGCAAGCCATGGCAAACCGCGAACAGCGCGGCAACAAGGAAGCCCGGAAACCCAAGAAGGAGAAGGCCGCCAAGGGCGCGCCGATGCCGATGTCGTCCGGAGCCGGCGCCAAGCCGGCAGCAACGACGGTCGCCTGGAAGCAGAAGCCGCCGAAGTAGCCTTCAGGCGACGACCAGCCTGACCTTGTTCCCCGACGGGTCGGCGGTCTCGATCCCGCCGCCGTCAACCGCCGCGACCTGCGCCCCCGCGGCGGCGAGGCGCGCCCTGGCGGCGGCCAGTTCGCCGGCCGACGGCAGTTCGATCGTGAACCAGCGGAGCCCCGCGGCGTTGGCCGGCGGCGGCAGGGCCCCCTCGCCCGCCCACGTGTTGAACGCAACGATGTGCGGCGGATAGTCGAGGGTCACGTCGCCCATCCGGAAGCGGCGGTTGAGCATCAGGCGGCGGAAGCCGATCGCCTCGCTGTAGAAGCGCATGGCCGCGTCGAGGTCGGCGACATGGACGTGGACGTGGCCGATCCGCGTTCCCGCCGGCATCGGCTCGCCGAGATCGTCGCCCTCTTTCAGTTCGGCGAAGAGCGAATCGAGGTCGACCGCCTCGCGGCCGGAATGACGGCGGCCGTTGCGGTCGATGCCGTAAAACATGTCGCCGTCGCTGTGGAGCGTGCCGCGCTCGGGCGTCTCGAAGGTCAGTTCGATGCCGTTCCCGTCAAGGTCCCACAGATACGTCGTCTCGGTGACGAGATGGTCGGTGGGCGAGTTGCGGAATCGGTTCTTGAAGAGCCGAGCCACCGCGACGGCGAGATCGCGGCGCTTCGGCACGTGGATGGCGACGTGATAGAGGCCGGTGCGGTTCTGGACGGCCGGCATCGCGGCGTTCGGCTCGAGCACGACCAGCGTCCTGCCGCCGGCGCCGAGAGAAATCTGCCCGGCGTTCCGCTCGATCACGGTGAGGCCGACCATGTCGCGCCACACCGCCAGGGCCCGCTCGGCATCGGTGACCGCGATATGGACGGGCCCGAGCCTGGTCGCCGCGGGAACCAGCGCCTTCGGCGCCTCTGCCGTCATAGTGTCGGTCATCACACTCGGCCTCCCGATCCTGGTGTAGGATGCTTGAAGCGCATAGTTACCTTCCTGCGCCCAAGGCTAGGTATGTGACCGCGGACGCGCCCGCAAGGAGGGCACCATGGCGAAACCCGGTAACACGCCTGATCCCGCCTCGTTCGACAAGGCGGACTGCCATGCCGTGCAGTCGATATTGTCGCGCGTCGGCGACAAGTGGACGGTGCTGGTGGTGACCATGCTCTCCTCGGGTCCGCACCGCTTCAACGCGCTCCGCACCGCCATCGACGGCATCTCGCAGCGCATGCTGACGCTGACTCTGCGCAGCCTCGAACGCGACGGGCTGGTCAGCCGGACCGTGTTCCCGACCGTTCCGCCGAAGGTGGAATACGCCCTCACCGACCTTGGCCGAACGCTGGTCGAGCCGATGGTCAACCTCGCCGGCTGGGCGGTTCGAAACCGCCGGGCGATCGAAGAGAGGCGCCGCCGGTTCGACCGGCGCGCCGCCTCCGGCGCCGCCATTTCGGCGGGTCCGGTCACGCCCGCCGCGTGAGCGGAGCCGGAACGGGCGCCGCGGTTCCGCCCAGCCGGTCGGCCTCCGCCGCCATCGTCTCGGTCACGAAGTCGATCACGGAACGGACCCGCGCGATCCGGGCGGCGTCCGGATGGAAGACGAGCCAGACCTCGCGCGACCCGATGATATCGGGGGTGAGGCGCCGGAGCGTCGGCTCGGCCTCGGCGATAAAACAGGGGAGGATCGCCACCCCCATACCGACGATCGCGGCGTTGAGGATGGCGACGATGCTGTTGCCGCGCAGAATCTCGCGCGAGCCGGCGCCATGCTCGGCGAGCCACAGCGCGCCCGGCACCGCCGCCAGCGTCTCGTCGAAGCCGATCACGTCATGCCCGCGGAAATCGGTGGCCGATGGCAGCAGACCGCGCCGCTCGACGTAGCTCAGGGCGGCGTAGATCGACCAGGCGGTGCTGCCGACGCGCTTGCAGATGAGGTTGGGGTCGGTCGTCTCGGTGAACCTGAGGGCGAGATCGGCCTCGCCGCGGGCCAGATCGAGGGAACGGTTGCCGGCGAGAACCTCCACCGTCAGGTCCGGGAACCTGTCGCGAAGCCGGCCAAGGTGGCGCACGATCAGCCCGCTGAACGCCTCCGACGTGGTCAGGCGGACCATGCCGGCGATCCGCGCGTCGCTGCCGCTGATCCGCCGGTCGATCGCCTGGACGGCCCGCTCCGCGTCCTCCGCCAGAGGGACAATGGCAAGCCCGGCCTCGGTCGGCACGAAGCCGTCGGGCGCTTGCGTGAAGAGGCTCGCCCCCAGCGCTTCTTCGAGGGCCGCAAGCCGCCGGCCGACGGTCGAATGCTGGACGCGCAACTCGCGGGCGGCGCCGGCGAGCGTCCGCCGCCGGTAAAGCGCCAGGAAATAGCGCAGGTCGTTCCAGTCGAAGCCGTGCATGGCGGCACAGGGTCCGGGCCGATTTCAACGAATTCCCGCCTGCCGCCCGTGTGGCTAGCCTTGCATCATTGCTCGTGAGCGAGCGCAGGGATCAGCAACGGAGAACACATCATGGCTACGATGATCGTCAAGCACCGGGTTGCCAATTTCGACCAGTGGAAGCGGGTGTACGACACCATGGAGAAGGTCAGGCTGGCGCATGGCTGGACCGGCCACACCGTCCACCGCGACGCCGCCGACCCGAATATCGTCGTCATCGTCAACCGGGTGATCAGCCTCGAAGGCGCCAAGAGCTACGGCGCCTCGAAGGAGCTGCACGAAGCGATGGCCCGCGGCGGCGTCCAGGGCGCGCCCGACATCGAGTTCCTCGAAGACGTGGCCTGACCGGGTCCGCGAAGCTTCCGCGGCCGGCCACGAAGATTGCGGAGCGGCGCCAAAGCGCCGCTCCGCGACTGCCATTCCCGGCCGCCATCCGCAGCGGGCTACTTGGTAACCTCGAATTCGGCCCACATGCCGGCCGCGAAATGGCCGGCCACGTTGCAGATGAGGATGTACTTGCCGGGCTTGAGGGCGACCGTCAGCGCACCCGACTTGCCGGGCTCGAGCTCGGACACCTCGCCCTTGTCGCCGACCCGGTCCTCGTCGACCCGGTTCTCGTCCGCGATATAGGCGAGCGGCTTCCCCGGATCGGACAACTGGATCACGATCATCTCGTGGATCGTATCCTTGGACGTGTTGGTGACATTGAACTTCACCAGCCCGGCAGGTGCGCTCGGGCGGGACAGATCAATCCCCATCGTCGCCTTGCTCTTGTCGTAGCCGGGCGTGGCATAGGCAAGGTCGGTGGGCATCGCCGTTTCGGCGCCCTTGTCCCAGAGCTTGATGTCGACGACGGTCGCCGCCACGGCCGCATTGGCCGAAACCAGCACCGCCGCCAGGCCGAGTGCGAATGCCGCGCGCTTCAAGTACCTCATAGCGATCTCCTTCACCCCGGCACGGAGGAAGCGCGCGTTTGGGAGAGGTCGCGTTGATCTGGGTCAAGCGGCGGGCGACGGCTCCCGTCGCGAAGGGCTTCAGTTCGTCGCCTGCGCCTTCTGCAGGGCCGCTTTCACCGTCGCGTCGGGATTGCCGAGATAGCGCGGCGCGCCGTCGGCGACGATCAGCATCGCCCACGCCTTCGACGCATCCGGGGTGAAGAGGACGAAGACCTCGTTGCCGCCGCAGTCATGCGACTTGCAGATCCAGCCGAGGAGATCGGCCTGGCCGTCGACAATGAGCGTCTTGTTGGGCGCCGAGGTCGCATCCCGGGTCTTGGCGAATTTCGCCACCCAGTCGGGCAGCTTCTTCTCGCCCTGCAGCATGGCATTCCAGGCCGCCTTGTAGGCGGGCAACCGGATCGTGTCGTAGAGGTAGGTGTCGTCGGCAAGGACCGGGCCGGCGGCGATTGCCAGCACGATCAGGCCTGCCGCCATCATCCGAGGAAAGGTCATTTGCCGGCTCCGGGTTTGGCATCGTTCGGGCCGGACCGTAGCCCCTCCCGAGCCGGCCGCCAAACCCGGGCCGCGCCGCGCACGGTCCTCCGCCCGCTAAGTGCTTGAAGGGCCTCGCTCGAATCGGGCGCGCCGGCGGAGTGCCCTCCCCCGCCGCTGAGGCAAACCGCCCGGCGCCGATCTGCCCGCAATCCACTGTTTTGGCCGGGATCGCGGTTGCGCGCCGCCGTTGCGGCCGTCGCGATTGACCCCCTTTCCCGACTCGGCATAGCGTCACCCAAGCGTCATGAGTGGCGCGTCTGCGGGCCGTAGCCCCGGGACATTCCCAAGAAGTTGCGTTGCCATGAAAGGCTCTCGCCGGGCCGTGTTTTGCCACGCCCGGCGCGAGGAAAATTGTGCCGGATCTGGTGGGAATTTGAGCACGTTTCCACGATGAAATCCGGATGACAGGCGAGGCTGGTAACACTATATTCAGTGCTTCCCGCCATGCTCTGACACAACATCTGGGGCCCGTACCCCGGAGGCAGGCATGGCGGCGGGACGGCGGAAGACGGCGGATTCTATTGGATTGTTTCGGGCGTGGATGGCCGCCCGAATCGGAGAGCGAAGGAACGGGGCAGCGGAATGAGGATCGAGCGGCGCTACACGGAAAAGGGCAAGGGAGCCTATGCGGGCATCGAGTTCCGCACCACCAAGAGCGAGATCAAGAATCCCGACGGTTCGGTGGTCTTCAAGCTCGAGGGGATCGAGGTGCCGACGTCGTGGAGCCAGGTCGCTTCCGACATCCTCGCCCAGAAATATTTCCGCAAGGCCGGTGTCCCGGCGAAGCTGAAGCGCGTCGAGGAACTGCAGGTCCCGTCCTGGCTCTGGCGCTCGGTCGCCGACGAGAAGGAGCTGCAGAAGCTCCCCGAGGAGAAGCGCACCGTTTCCGAGCGTGATGCGCGCCAGGTCTTCGACCGGCTGGCCGGTACCTGGACCTACTGGGGCTGGAAGGGCGGCTATTTCGACGGCGAGGAGGACGCCGCCGCCTTCTACGACGAGCTGCGCTACATGCTCGCCACCCAGAAGGCGGCGCCGAACTCGCCGCAATGGTTCAACACCGGCCTCCACTGGGCCTACGGCATCGACGGCCCGAGCCAGGGCCACTACTACGTCGACCACAAGACCGGGCGCGTCCAGGCCTCGCAGTCGGCCTACGAGCACCCGCAGCCGCATGCCTGCTTCATCCAGGGCATCGAGGACGACCTCGTCAACGAGGGCGGCATCATGGACCTGTGGGTGCGCGAGGCGCGCCTGTTCAAGTACGGCTCGGGCACCGGCACCAACTTCTCGCGGCTCCGCGGTGACGGCGAGAAGCTCTCCGGCGGCGGCCGCTCTTCCGGCCTCATGTCGTTCCTCAAGATCGGCGACCGCGCCGCCGGCGCGATCAAGTCCGGCGGCACGACCCGGCGCGCGGCCAAGATGGTCGTCGTCGACATCGACCACCCCGACATCGAGAAGTTCATCGACTGGAAGGTGCAGGAGGAGCAGAAGGTCGCCGCGCTCGTCACCGGCTCGCGTATCGTCTCCCAGCACCTCAAGGCCATCATGAAGGCCTGCGTCAACTGCGAGGGCGACGGCGACGCCTGCTTCGACCCGCAGCAGAACCCGGCCCTCAAGCGCGAGATCCGCGCCGCCCGCAAGGCCCAGGTGCCGCAGAACTACATCCTCCGCGTCATCCAGTTCGCGAAGCAGGGCTACACCGACATCGACTTCCCGGTTTACGACACCGACTGGGACTCGGAGGCCTATCTCACCGTCTCCGGCCAGAACTCCAACAACACGGTCCGCGTCACCGACACGTTCCTCGACGCCGTCGAGAAGGACGGCGACTGGCAGCTGACCGGCCGCATCGGCGGCAAGGTGACGAAGACCCTGAAGGCCCGCGAGCTGTGGGAAGAGATCGGCTATGCCGCCTGGGCCTCCGCCGATCCCGGCATCCAGTTCCACACCACCATCAACGACTGGCACACCTGCGCGGCCTCGGGCGCGATCCGCGCCTCCAATCCGTGCTCGGAATACATGTTCCTCGACGACACGGCCTGCAACCTCGCCTCGCTCAACCTGATGCAGTTCCGCGACGCCGAGAAGCGCTTCGACGTGCATGCCTTCGAGCATGCCGTCCGGCTGTGGACCGTCGTCCTCGAAATCTCCGTGATGATGGCGCAGTTCCCGTCCAGGCGGATCGCGGAACTCTCCTACCAGTACCGCACGCTCGGCCTCGGCTACGCCAATATCGGCGGCCTCCTCATGTCCTCGGGCATCCCCTACGATTCGCCCGAGGCCCGTTCGCTCGCCGGCGCGATCTCGGCGGTGATGACCGGCACCGCCTACGCGACCTCCGCCGAGATGGCGGGCGAGCTCGGCGCCTTCCCCGGCTTTGCCGAGAACCGCGCCGACATGCTCCGCGTCATGCGCAACCACCGCAAGGCCGCCTACGGCGCCGCCGACGGCTACGACAAGGTCCGCATGGCGCCGGTGCCGCTCGACGCGGCGCACTGCCCGGACCCGCGCCTGGTCGAGCATGCGCGGAGCGCCTGGAACCGCGCCGTGACGCTCGGCGAGATCAACGGCTACCGCAACGCGCAGGCCTCGGTGATCGCGCCGACCGGCACGATCGGCCTCATCATGGACTGCGACACGACCGGCATCGAGCCCGACTTTGCGCTGGTCAAGTTCAAGAAGCTGGCCGGCGGCGGCTACTTCAAGATCATCAACCGCGCCGTGCCGGAAGCGCTCCGCATCCTCGGCTACACGCCCGAGCAGATCGACCAGATCGTCGACTATGCCGTCGGCCGCGGCACGCTTTCCGGCTCCCCTGCCCTCGGCCACGACGCGCTGAAGGCAAAAGGGCTGACGCCGGAGAAGATCGAGGCGGTCGAGGCCGGCCTTGCCTCGGCCTTCGACGTGAAGTTCGCCTTCAACAAGTGGATTCTGGGCGAGGACTTCCTGAAGTCGCTCGGCATCAGCGAGGCCGAGCTCGCCGATCCTGCCTTCGACCTGCTCACCCGTCTCGGCTTCTCCAGGAAGGAGATCGAGACGGCCAACCTCTATTGCTGCGGGGCGATGACGCTGGAAGGCGCGCCCGGCCTCAAGCCCGAGCACCTGCCGGTCTTCGACTGCGCCAATCCCTGCGGCCGCATCGGCAAGCGCTACCTCTCGGTCGAGAGCCATATCCGCATGATGGCGGCGGCGCAGCCTTTCATCTCCGGCGCCATTTCCAAGACCATCAACATGCCGAACGACGCCACGGTCGAGGACGCGAAGAGCGCCTACATGCTGTCGTGGAAGCTGGCCCTCAAGGCCAATGCGCTCTACCGCGACGGCTCGAAACTGTCGCAGCCGCTCAGTTCGCAGGTCCTCGCCGACGACGAGGAGGACGCCGAGGACGTTGCCGCCGAGATCGCCGCCAGCCGCCCGGCGGCGGCGCGCGCCGAGGTGCTTGCCGAGCGGATCGTCGAGCGGATCGTCGAGCGCGCCGTGCGCGAGCGCGAGAAGATGCCGAACCGCCGCAAGGGCTATACCCAGAAGGCCGTGGTCGGCGGGCACAAGGTCTATCTCAGGACCGGCGAATATGACGACGGCCGCCTCGGCGAGATCTTCATCGACATGCACAAGGAAGGCGCCGCCTTCCGCTCGCTCATGAACAACTTCGCCATCGCCATTTCGCTCGGCCTCCAATACGGCGTGCCGCTCGAGGAATATGTCGACGCCTTCACCTTCACCCGCTTCGAGCCGGCGGGGCTGGTCACCGGCAACGACTTCATCAAGAACGCGACCTCGATCCTCGACTACGTCTTCCGCGAGCTCGCCGTCTCCTATCTCGGCCGCCACGACCTCGCCCACGTCAACCCGGAAGACATCGGCGCGACGGTGCTGGGCGACGGCGTCAACCAGGGCCAGGGCAGGCCGATGGCCTCGCCCGAGGCGATCGTCTCGCACGGGCTCGTGCGCGGGCGCCGTCCGCGCCTGGTCGAAGCCGGCGCCGACGCCCGCGGCCCGGCCACGGCCGCGCCGGTCCCCGCGACCGGCACCACCGCCCGCGCCGGCAGCACGGTCACGGCCCGCTCGGCCGAGCCGGCGCGCAGCAATGTCATGTCGCTCGGCGCCAATGCGCTGAAGCTCGGGGCCGCCGAGCCGGCGGTCCAGGCGCGGGCCCGCCCGGTCGAGGCCCAGCTCGCCTCCGCCGAATCCGGCCTCGCCTTCAAGCCGGCCGGTTCGACCGCCAAGGCCGAAGCCTCAGGGAAACTCTCGGAAACCGACCAGCGTGCCGCCGCCCGCCTGCGCGGCTACCAGGGCGACGCCTGCGGCGAGTGCGGGAACTTCACCCTCGTCCGCAACGGCACCTGCCTCAAGTGCGACACCTGCGGGAATACGACGGGCTGTTCATAACCGAAATAAGCTGCTCAGCCGCAGTCGCAACCACTCGAACCGCACAACCGCCAGTGATATCATCTGCCTTAACACATTTCTGGGTTAGGGCAGATGCAAGACCAAATCATCGCCGCTTACATGCGGGACTTCTTGGAAACCTATTCCCTCGTCGGGATAGAAGACAGTGCCGCGTTCGAGCATTTCGTTAACTACTGTATCGTCTCCAAGCACCACCCAGATCACTTCGACCCAGAAGACCTTTCAGTCGGCGGCTCCGGCGACCTCGGCCTCGACGGGCTGGCGATCCTGGTTAATGATCATTTGGTATTTGACATTGCAGCAGTAGACCACCTCAAGAAGCAACTTCGACGACTCGACGTACAATTCATCTTTATACAGTCCAAACGGTCACACTCCTTTGATGGCGGCGATATCAGCACCTTCGCGCTAGGCGTGCCCCAATTCTTTCAGCAAAACCTTCCGCAAAATGCGAGCAACGATATCCGGGTACTACATAAACTTAAGGAACAAATATTCGAAGCAAGTATTGATATGGACAAAAGTCCAATTTGCCGACTTTATTATGTCACTCAAGGCAAATGGACTAGTGACCCCGCTCTCAAGAGCCTCTTGAACCAAACGATAGCTGACCTTCAGGCGACAAACCTTTTTTCAGACATTGAATTCTCGCCCATCGACAGCGACGCACTGCGCAACGCGTACCGCGAAATCCACAATAAGATTGTGAGAGAGATGGTTTTTGAGAAGCATACTATATTGCCCGGAATCTCCGGCGTCCAAGAAGCATACATTGGCGCCGTTCCTTGCACTGAGTATTTGAAATTGCTCATCACCGAGGACGGATCGTTAAATCGACGGCTCTTTTACGATAACGTGCGCGATTTTCAAGGGCACAATCCGGTGAATACCGAAATTCGGGATACCCTTCTGAGTCCGCCAACCAAAGATCGCTTTGCACTTCTAAACAACGGCGTCACCATCGTCGCCCGAGACATCAATAAGGTGGGCGCGACATTCAAATTAAAAGACTATCAGATAGTAAATGGCTGCCAGACTAGTCACATCCTTTATCTTAACAAGGAGCATCTGAATGAGAAAGTGTATCTTCCAATTAAGCTTATAGTAACTGCCGATCCGGATGTTACTAATAAAATTATCCAAGGAACCAACCGCCAGACTGAAGTTCGACTGGAAGCATTTGAGTCGCTGGCGCCTTTTCAAAAGCGCCTTGAGGAATACTATTTGGCAATTGGCCGCAGCGAAGCAAATCCACTTTACTACGAACGTCGGTCAAAACAGTATGACCACTTGGAGTCGGGCAAGGACCGGATCGTAACGCTTTCGGTTCAGATAAACTGTTTCGTTGCGATGTTCTTGAACGAGCCACATAGCACTCATCGCTATTACGGTGAGTTATTGACGAGCTATAGAAATCGACTATTTAACGATTCTCACTCAGCGGCACCCTATTACGTTTCCGCGGCAGCGCTAATCACCGTGGACAGGCTGCTGAATAGGGGTGTGCTAGCAAAGCACCTAAGATCGATGCGTTATCAAATTCTTATGGTCTTTCGAGTTCTCGAGGGCGACGGAGAAGTTCCGGCGTTGAACAGCAGAGCTATAGAGAAATATTGTAATGAGCTTCTAAGGAAGATGGCAGATACGGAATCAGCTGAACGCCTCTTTACCAAGGCGGCAGAACTGGTTCAGAAGGTCCGGCATGGTCTCGAGCCTTGGCGCGAGCCACCCGGTCGAACGCGAGCGTTTACCAGCGCGCTCTTGGATGAGGCGTCTGCCAAAGGGAACGGCGCCTCCGCCAAGGTGGAGTTCCTGGCCGGTCGTGTTAAGTGGTTCAGTGAGGTTAGAGGCTATGGTTTTGTGACCGTGGATGACGGAACCGATGTGTTTCTTCACCAGTCTGTGCTGGCGTCTGCCGGCCGCCTGAAGGTGGCCATGGGTCAACCTATTCAGGTCGCCATAGTGAAGAACTCGCGGGGGATGCAGGCGGTAGACGTTCGCTTCTAGGAGCCCTGATCGAATTTCTTTGTAGAACAGTTTGTAGGGTGGGCTAAGGCGCGGAGCGCCGTGCCCACCGTCCCCGCCAGCGTTGGGGACGGGTCAACGGTGGGCACGCTTCGCTTTGCCCACCCTACCGCGCATTGGCGTACTGCCCCGCGTCAACCCGGGCTACGATGCGTCATGCCGACTACCGCCGGTTCTCCATCAAGGGCGGCACCTTCTTCTTCACCGTGGTTCTGGCCGACCGCACGAGCGACCTCCTCGTCCGGGAAGTCGACCGCTTCCGGCGCGTCTATGCGTCGGTCGAGCGCGACCGCCCGTTCGAAACGATCGCGATCTGCATCCTCCCCGATCATCTCCACACAGTATGGAAACTCCCTGAGGACGACGCGGACTTTTCGCTGCGCTGGAACCTGATCAAAGGCGGCTTCTCGCGCGGGCTCGGAGCGGCAGCGCGTTCCGCCAGCAAGGCGGAGAAGCGCGAGAAGGGAATCTGGCAGCGCCGGTTTTGGGAACACACGATCCGCGATGAACGCGACCTAGCCGCGCACATCGACTACGTGCACTTCAATCCGGTTCGGCATGGGCTGGTGACACGCGCTCGCGACTGGCCGCACAGCACCTTCCACCGCTAGGTAGCCGACGGCCTCCTTCGGCCCGATTGGGCAAATCTCGACGTCGCCGTTCCGGCGTCGTTCGGCGACGATTTGTAGGGTGGGCAAAGGCGCGAAGCGCCGTGCCCGCCGTCTTCCTTCGGCGTCCACGGCCAGCGGCATCGAAACGGTGGGCACGCGCCTTCGGCGCTTTGCCCACCCTACCGCGCGTCGCGAACCCGGGCGCAACAAAATACTTATCCCCGCTCGCCGAACCTCGGTGACAATGCTCGCGTCCTCGCTCGACGAAGGGGCGCCAACCGGTGGCGACCAGTTTGCGGAGCGAGCCCGGCCCAGACGATCGGGCCGGGACCCGGTGACGATCCGGGGTCTGCTTCGGGCAGCCGATGCAGGCTCCGGAACAGAATCGGGTGACGTGGCGCCGCGGCTGCCTCGTTTCGAGGCGCCGGCCGGGGTGACCTGGCCGGCGGGACATCGCAGTCCCGTGCCCCGGCCGGCGCCCGCAAGTAGCCCGCCGGCACTACGACCGGCTGTGGGTTCTGCCCACCGTAAAGGCGATGCACGCTGCATCGCCCGGAGAGCGAAAGCGGGAGGCCGGAAGAAGCCACTGGCGGGCGCTCGGTGAGCGCCCACACACTTACCTGCTGGTGCTCGTCGAGCGCCCGCCACCCCTTCGCCTTCGGGCGAAGGAGACGAGAGGAGGAACGCGGGTCATCCCCCGGCGCATTCCGCGCGCGGGATCGCGGAGGCGCGCCTACGCCTCGTCGCTCTCGTCCTCGATGTGGAAGCGGTGGAGGAAGCGGTGGATGATCGGCGCGATGATCAGGCCCGCGGTCGCGACCAGCGTCAGGCCCGAGTAGATCGCGTAAAGGCCGGCGAAGATCTTGGCGGCATCGTTGCCGAGCGGATCGACCGGGCCCATGCCGGAGAGGATCATGGCGGCGTTGAGGAAGGCGTCGACCCAGGGCAGCCCGCCGAGAAAGGCGTAGCCGAGGACGCCGATCGCCAGCGACACGCCGACGATGGCGAGCGCGAGGAGAACGTTGGCGCCGAGGCGGTGGAAGAAGACGCCGCGCGTGGCGAGCGGCCCGAGCGGGATATAGGCGGGGACGCGCGGGAGCCGCCCCGCGGGCGTCCCGTCCGCTCCGCGGTCCTCCGGTCCTCGCTTCGGCTTCTCGGCCATATCGTCGGGCGGTCCGCCCCTGGTCAGTGCCAGTGGACAACGTCCATCGGTTCGCTCCGCCCGGCAAGCGCCAGCACGCGGCGGTCGAGATTGTCCGCCGGGAGCCCGGCGGCCTGCCAGGCGGCCCAGCTGACGAGGAGTTCGCTCGGCCCGGCCTGCGAGCCGAGGCGGGCGGCGGCGTTGACCGTGTCGCCGAGGGCGGAGAAGTCGAACTTGTCGCCCGAGCCGAGCGTCCCGACATAGGCGATGCCGGTATGGACGCCGACGCCGAATTTCACGCCCGCCTCCCTGAGATGCGGGTCGTGCGCCTCTTTGGTGACCAGCGACTGGCCGGCCTCCACCGCCTGTCTGGCGTGATGCTCGCCCGAGATGAAGGGCACGAAGAGCGCCATGATGCCGTCGCCCATGAACTTGTCGACCACGCCGCCATGCCGGTCAATGGCGCGGTCGGCGACGGCGTAGAAGTGCTGGAGGAGGTGGCGGAAGCGCGCCGCGCCCACCCTCTCGGCGAGCCCGGTCGAGCCGCGGATATCGGCAAACAGAACGCTGATCTCGATCTCCGCGCCGCCGGGATGGTCGCGGAGCTGGCTGAAGCAGGGGTTGCACATGAGCGGGTTGGCGTTGGAGCGCCGGTGGCCGGTGATCCGGGTGATGGCGCTGCCGATCCCCCGGAAGGGCGCCGCGCAGACCTTGCAGCGCGGCTCCGACGGCACGTAGTGCCACATGCGGCGGAGCTTCTTCAGCTCCGGCTTGGTGCCGAGCAGAATGTCGCGCCAGATCTCCGATTCGGAGTGGCCGTGCTCGCGCGCGAAGAGATCGTCGAGGGGCTCCGCCATGCACTCAAACCCTGGGCGCTCCCGGGCGGAGGCAGTATCTCCCCGGCGCGGCGCGCCGTCCACTGGAGACACGGAAGCCTAGTGGCCGTGTCCGAGCCGGTCCCGGCGATGGTAGAATCGCGCCCATGAACACGATCGCCGCCGCCCGCATCCCGGACGACCTCGACGAAATCCGAAGGCTCTTCCGCGAATACGCCGCCTTCCTCGGCGTCGACCTCTGCTTCCAGGATTTCGACACCGAGCTGGCGGGCCTGCCCGGCAAATATGCCCCGCCCGCCGGCGCGCTTTTCCTCGCCGCCGACGGGGCGACGGCGCTCGGTTGCGTCGCGCTCCGCGCCTTCGGCGAATCGGGCGACTGCGAGATGAAGCGGATGTACGTGCGGCCGGAGGGGCGCGGCCAGGCGCTCGGCCGCGGCCTCGCCGAAGCCGTGATCGCGGCAGCCTGCGCGGCGGGCTACCGGCGCATGCTCCGCGACACGCTGCCGAAGCTCACCGTGGCGCTCCGCCTCTATGCCTCGCTGGGCTTCCGCGACATCCCGGCCTACTACGACAACCCGATCCCGGGCGTGCGCTACCTGGCGCTCGACCTCTAGGGCCGCGGGCCTCAGGAACGCTTGCCCGCGATGTTGACCATCCACGGCGTGCCGAACCGGTCGGTGAGCATGCCGAACGTGTCGCCCCACGGCGCCTTCTCCAAGGGCATCTGGATCTGCGCGCCGGCGGCGAGCTTGTCCCAGTAGCCGCGGAGTTCCTTCTCATCGTCGCCGGAGAGCGAAACGGTGATGCTCCGCCCGGCCTGCATCGGCATCGAGGGCGGCGTGTCCGAGCCCATCAGCCAGTAGCCGTTCGGCGCGACTAGCTGGCTGTGCATGATGAGGTCCTTCTGCCCGGGTTCCTGTGACATCCCGCCCTCGCCGAAGGTCATCATGGTCAGCTCGCCGCCGAAGACGGACTTGTAGAACTCCATCGCCTGGCGGGCATTGTCCTTGAACGAGAGATAGGGGTTGAGACGCGATGCCATGCGGTTCCTCCGAATTGGGTTGCGGGTCCTGCCCGGGATTATAGGGCGGGCTCGTGACGGGACGACAGCGGGACCGGTTATCCCGGCGACAGAAAAGGCAAGCGCGGGGCAAAGAGGCACGCCTCCGTGATCCCGCGCGGCGGTTATGCGCCGGGTGATGGTTCCCGCGTCTCCCCTCCTCCTCTCGTCTCCTTCGCCCGAAGGCGAAGGGGTGGCGGGCGCTCGACGAGCACCAGCAGGTAAGTGTGTGGGCGCTCACCGAGCGCCCGCCAGTGGCTTCTTCCGGCCTCCCGCTTTCGCTCT
>DASRGK010000037.1:0-19223 GCA_035651055.1 Bauldia sp. | reverse complement strand
CTCGGTGTCCAGTCCCGGCGGCGTCACCAAGGCCTACGCCGCCGGATTTGCGGCCGATGGCGGGCGGATCTTCACCGGCGATGCCTTGACGCTGCGGCGGACGGGAGCGGCATGGCAGGTCGATGCGGCCGGCGGGCCGGTCGAGGCGCCCGTCGTGGTGGCGGCCCTCGGGCCGTGGACACCGGACCTGCTCAAGCCGCTCCGCATCAGCTTCCCGTTCGCGGTCGTGCGCGGCTATCACCGCCATTACAGACCGACGGGCAATGCCTATCTGTCCCGCCCCGTGCTCGACATCGAGAACGGCTTCGTCATCACGCCGATGGAAAGAGGCATAAGGCTCACCACCGGCTACGAGTTCGCGGCTCGCGACGCAAAGCCGACGCCGGTACAGGTCGGGCGGGCGCTGTCGCTGGCGCGCGACCTGTTCCCGCTCGGCGACCCGGCCGACGAGGATGCGTGGCTCGGGCGGCGGCCCTGCCTGCCCGATTCGCTTCCCGTCATCGGCTGGGCGCCGCGGCAGCCCGGCCTGTTCCTCAACTTCGGCCACAGCCATCTCGGCTTCACGCTCGGACCCGTCAGCGGCCGGCTTGCGGCGGAGATGATCGCCGGCGAGACGCCGTCGATCGACCCGCGGCCGTTCGCGGCGGAGCGCTTCCCCGGGCTCTAGCGGGCAGCCGCGGCGAAACGCTCGCGCCATGTCGGCACGAGGTCGCCGGGCGCCGGGGTCGCCTCGTGGATCGCGCGGGCGACGGCCCGGGCAAGGCAGGCCGAGGCGACGGCGCCGATCGCGGTGAGGTCGATCGCGCCGGCGGTGAGCGGCCGGCGGCCGGTCGCGACGGCAAACACGGTGTCGCCGTCGAAGGGCGTGTGCGCCGGCCAGATGGCGCGGGCGACGCCATCCTGCGCCATCACCGCCATCCGCTTGGCCTCGGCCTTGGTGAGGATCGCGTCCGTGGCGACCATCGCGATGGTCGTGTTGCCGCCCTGTGCGGCATTCGCCTTGTGGCGGAGCGCAGCGGCGTCGGGCGGGAACGGCGAGGGGAGGCCGAGACCGCCGAACTCGCCGCCGACTTCGAAGGGGGCGGCCCAGAAATGCGGACCGCCGGCGACGGTCGCGTCCCCGACGGCATTGACCGCGACCAGCGCGCCGACCGTGAAGCCGTTGACAATGGCGGAGGTCGAACCGAGCCCGCCCTTGAGGCTCGCGGTCGTCGCACCGGCGCCGGCGCCCGCGGAACCGAGAGCGAAGCCCGTGGACGCAGCGGCGAGGGCGGAGGCGCCGAGCCCCGCATAGGGGTTCGCGCCGCCCCAGTTCTTGTCGCCGCCATTGGCGAGGTCGAAGAGGATCGCGGACGGCACGATCGGAACCCGTGCCGGTCCGACCGCGAAGCCGCGGCCCATCGCGGCAAGGCCGGCCACCGCGCCCGACGCGGCGTCGAGGCCGAAGGCGGAGCCGCCGGAGAGGACGATCGCGTCGATCGCCGCGACGGTGCGGTCCGGCTCGAGGAGGTCGGTCTCGCGGGTTCCCGGCGCGCCGCCGGCGATGCTGATGGAGGCGACGGCCGGCTCTTCGCAAAGCAGTACCGTCACGCCGGACTTCAGGCGCACGTCCGCGGCATTGCCGACGAGGATCCCCTGGACGTCGGTGATGAGATTGCGCGCCATCGACCCGAGCCTAGCGCGGCGCCCTCGGCCGCAAAAGCAGAAGGCCCCGGCGTTGCCGCCGGGGCCTTCCGGAGTTCGGTATGAGAAGCCGGGAGACTACTGGGTGTCCATGTAGTCGTAGTTGCCCTTCTTCCATTCATAGAAGACGTAGCCGGGCAGCTTGACGTCGCCCTTGTCGTCGAACTTCACGTCGCCGATGACGGTCTTGAACGTGCCCTTGTAGAGGGCGTCGGCGACCTTGGCCGCGTCGGTGGAGCCGGCGGCAGCGGCCGCCTGCGCCCACGCCTGGATGGCGGCGTAGGTGTAGAGAACGTAGCCTTCCGGCTCGACGCCCGCCTTGCGGAACTCGTCGACGACCGCGGCCGCTTCCTTGTTCTTGCGCGGATCGGGCGAGAACGTCATCAGCGTGCCTTCGCCGGCATCGCCGGTGATCTGCCAGTACTCGGCGGTGACGAGCGCGTCGCCCGAGACGAGGATGGTCTTCAGACCCTGCTCGCGCATCTGGCGCACGATCTTGCCGGCTTCGGTGTGGTAGCCGCCGACGTAGAGGACGTCGATGTTGGCGGCCTTCAGCTTCGAGACGAGCGCGCTGAAGTCGTTGTCGCCGGCATTGTAGGAGTCGTCGAGGACTTCCTTCTTGCCCGCGTCGTTCATGTACTTGCGGGTTTCGTCGGCGAGACCCTTGCCGTAGGTCGACTTGTCATCGACGATGGCAATGTTCTTGTCGGCGAACTTCTTGGCGAGGAACGCGCCGGCGACCTGGCCCTGCTGGTCGTCACGACCGCAGACGCGGAAGCTCATCTTGCCCGGGCGTTCGTCGGTGTACTTCGGGTTGGTCGAAGCCGGCGAAATCTGGATCACGCCCTCTTCGTTGTAGACGGCCGAAGCCGGGATCGAGGTCGAGGAGCAGAAATGGCCCGCGACCAGGGCTACCTTCTTGCCGGCGAGCTGGTTGGCGACGTTGACCGCCTCCTTGGCATCGCAGCGGTCGTCGCCGATCTCGAGGACCAGCTTCTGGCCGAGGACGCCGCCGGCCGCGTTGATGTCGGCGACCGCCTGCTTGGCGCCGTCCGCCATCTGCTTGCCGAAGCTCGCATATTCGCCGGTCATCGGGCCGGCGGTCGCGATCGTGATGTCGGCGCGGGCAGCGACGGTCATCGCGGTCGCGAAAGCCAGCGCAAGGCCGACCTTCATCGTATGCTTCATGATGTTCTTCCCCTGTTAGGCAGTGATCTATTCTCTGAAAGGATCAAAGCCGGCTCTTTGGGCCGGCCTTGGGCGCATTACTAGCCCAACCCGGCCCCGTTCCGCAATCGGCGGCCTTTTAGGCTCCCCGCCGCGCCCGCCATGCGAGCGGCGAGGCGTTCTGGTAAAGCCAGCCATACTGGCCGACCATCTGGCGCACCCGGGTCGCGCGCATCCCCAGGAATGCGAGGAAAATCAGGATGACGAAATCGACGAGGTAGTAGTGAATCGACAGCAAAGTGCCCTGGAAGAGCGCGAAATGGACGAAACGGACGGCGGCGGCTAGGGCCACAATGTAGGCGACCAGTTGCGCGGAGCTGCGCCAGGTCAGCGCCACCGCGCGCCCGGTCATGTAGGCGCCGGCGCCGCCGATGAGGACCGTGATGGCGAGGAACTCCTCCCATCCGATCTCCCACAGGAGACCGGCATTGGCGCCGGGAAGCGGATCGGCCGGATTCATGTCGTCACTCCTGCGCCGCCTTCGAGATAGGCGGCACGAACTTCGGGGCGGGCGAGCAATTCGCGGCCGCTGCCGGTGAGGGTGATCGAGCCGTTCACCATCACGTAGCCGCGATGCGCCAGGCGGAGCGCATGGTGGGCGTTCTGCTCGACGAGGAAGACGGTCAGCCCCTCCTTCTCGTTCAGCTCGCGCAATACGTTGAAGATCTGGCGGACGATGAGCGGGGCGAGTCCCAGCGACGGCTCGTCGAGGAGAAGCAGGCGCGGCCGGCTGATCAGCGCGCGGGCGATCGCCAGCATCTGCTGCTCGCCGCCGGACAGGGTGCCGCCGCGCTGCCCGGCCCGGCTCTTCAGGATCGGGAAGATCGTGAACACGCGCTCGAGCTCATGCTCGAATTCGCCGTGGTGGAGGGTGATCGAGCCCATTTGCAGGTTCTCGAGGACCGTCATCCGCGGGAAGATGCGGCGGCCCTCGGGAGACTGGGCGATGGCCATGCGCATGATCTGGTGGGTGGGCATGGCGGTGATGTCGATGCCGTCGAAGACGATGCGGCCGGCGGAAGCCCGCGGATTGCCGCAGATGGTCATCATCAGCGTCGACTTGCCGGCGCCGTTGGCGCCGATGAGCGTGACGATCTCGCCCTGGTTGACGGCGATATCGACCCCGCGCAGCGCCATGATCCGCCCGTAATGGGTGGTGACGCCCTGGACCGAGAGGAGCGGCTGGCCGTTCATCCTTCGAGTTCCGCGATGACCGCCGCCTCTTCCTCCTCGGCGACGCCGAGATAGGCGGCGATGACCTTGGGATCGGTGCGCACGGCAAGGGCGGTGCCGTCGGAGATTTTGCGCCCGTAGTCGAGGACGACGATATGGTCGGAAATGTCCATGACGACCTGCATGTCGTGCTCGATGAGCAGGATCGAGAGAGCATGCTCGTCGCGGATCATGCGGAGAATGTCGCCCAGTTCGCCGGTCTCGCGCGGGTTGAGGCCGGCGGCGGGCTCGTCGAGGCAAAGCAGGATCGGGTCGATGCACATCGCGCGGGCGATTTCGAGCCGCCGCTGCGCGCCGTAGGGAAGTTCGGCGGCCGCATCGTCGGCGCGGTCGAGAAGGCCCATGCGGTCGAGCCAGTAGCTCGCCTTGTCGATCGCGGCGCGGTTGCCGGCGCGATAGGCCGAGAGGCCGAAGATGCCCCCGACGGTGAAGCCCGAGGCCACCATCAGGCGATTGTGCTGGGCGACCATCAGGTTCTCCAGCACGGTCATGCCGCCGAAAAGCCGGATGTTCTGGAAGGTGCGGGCAACCCGGGCCTTCTGCGCGATCTCGTATTCGGGCATGCGTTCGAGGAGGAAGAGCGAGCCGCCGGCGGCGATGCGCCTGCCGCTTTCGGTCGCCGCCGCCAGCCGCTCGAAGGCGCTCGGCTCGTGGGCAAGCGCGATCCGGCCCGAAGTCGGCTTGTAGAAGCCGGTGATGCAGTTGAAGACTGTGGTCTTGCCGGCGCCGTTCGGGCCGATGAGGGCGGTGATGTCGCCGCGTCCGGCCGAGAAGCCGAGGTCGTCGACGGCAACCAGGCCGCCGAAGCGCATGCTGAGATGCTCGATGGTGAGGATCGGGTCGGTCTGCCAGCGGCTCATCCGTGCCCCTCCTTGACGAAGGCGCCGGACACCGACTTGCCTTTCCCGAGGAACACCGAAGGCCGCCGGGTCGAGACGAGGCCCCGCGGCCGCCACAGCATGATCGCCACCATCACCAGGCCGAAGATGAGAAGGCGGAACTGGGCGGGATCGAAATCCTCGCCGAAGAGCACCTTCAATTCGCTGAGCTGGCGGAGCAGTTCGACGCCGCCGATCATGACGATCGAGGCGATGACGACGCCGGTCTGACTGCCGAGGCCGCCGAGGACGACGATCGCCAGAATCGTCGCCGATTCGACGAAGTTGAAGCTCTCGGGCGAGATCGAGCCCTGGCGGGTCGCGAAGAAGGCGCCGGCGAAGCCGCCGAACATCGCGCCGATGGCGAAGGCGGTGAGCTTGGTGTTGGTGGTGTTGATGCCGAGCGAGCGGCAGGCGATCTCGTCCTCGCGGAGCGCTTCCCAGGCCCGCCCGATCGGCAGCCGGCGGATGCGGAGCGTGACGATGTTGGTGACGAGCGCGAGGCCGAGGATCAGGTAGTAGAGGAAGATGACGCGCTGGACGGGCGAGTATTGGAGCCCGAAGAAATCGGCAAAGCTGCCCTCGCCGCCGTTCTTGAATTCAAGCAGGCCGAAGAAGGACGGCCGCGGTATGTTGAGGAGGCCGTTCGGCCCGCCAGTCAGGCTCTGCCAGTTGCGCAGGACGATGCGGATGATCTCGCCGAAGGCGAGGGTCACGATGGCAAGGTAGTCGCCGCGCAGCCGGAGAACCGGGAAGCCGAGGATCATCCCCCAGAAGGCGGCGAGGATGCCGGCGAGCGGCAGGCAAAGCCAGAACGTGAAGCCGAAATGCGCGGCGAGCAGGGCGTAGGAATAGGCGCCGATGCCGTAGAAGGCGACATAGCCGAGGTCGAGAAGGCCGGCGAGGCCGACCACGATGTTGAGGCCCCAGCCGAGCATGACGTAGGTGAGGACCAGAATCCCGACCTCGACCACGTAGCGGCCGTTGTCGGGGTAGAAATTGATCATGAAGATCGGCAGGGCGATGCCGAGCGCCAGGAGAAGGGCGCCGCTGATATAGCCGGCGAACGGGATGGTGCGGGTCACGCGCGGCGCGCGCGGGCCGGCGACGCGCTTGGCCTGTCCCGTCCGCCAGACGAAGAGGTGCAGGAGCAGGCGGCCGGCGAACACGATCCCGACGAAGATCGCGACCTGGCCCCACCGGTAGAGAATGGTGAGGTTCTCGGCCGTGCCGGCGGTGGTCCTCAGGCCGACAAGCGGGCCGAAAAGGGCGAGCGCCACGATTGCCGCAAAGGCGGAGTCGCGGAGCGCCGAGGGGATATGGCCGAGCGGCCGGTTCTCGCGGGCGGCCCGCTCCTCCGCGCCGCCGACCAGCGAGAAGACCGCGCCGACGCCGGAGGGAACCGCGAGGGTGATCAGCGCGGCCTGACCGGCGAGCCCGCCGAAGATGGACGAGACGACGCCGGCCAGCGCCGCGGCGGCCATGAGGGCGAAGCCGAGCGCCGGCGCCAGCAGCGCGGCGACGGCGCCGAGGAGCGCCGCGATCGGCGCCAGGCCGTCTACCCAGTCGAGGCTGCCGCCGCCGGCGGAGAACGCGCGATCGAGTGCGTCGACCCCGAAGGCCCAGAGCGCGAGCAGGCCGGAGACCAGCCCGGCGGCCGCCGCCAGATAGGGAAGCCAGGCTCGACGCGGCTGGCCCGGCATGGTTGCAGGAGCCGCGGCGGTCATACTTTCTCGACGTCCGGTTTTCCGAGGATACCGGAGGGAAGGAAGATGAGCGTGATGGCGAGGATCGAGAAGGCCGCCACGTCCTTGTACTCGATCGAGAAATAGGCCGACCACATGGTCTCGATGAGACCGATGAGCAGGCCGCCCAGCATGGCGCCGGGGAGCGAGCCGATGCCGCCCAGAACCGCCGCGGTGAAGGCTTTAATGCCGGCCTGGAAGCCGATGTAGAAGTGGATCACGCCGTAATAGAGCAGGAACATCATGCCGGCGACGGCGGCAAGCGCCGCGCCGATGATGAAGGTGAAGGAGATCGTCCGGTCGACGTCGACGCCGAGCAGTGCCGCCATCTTGGCGTCCTGCTCGCAGGCGCGCTGGGCGCGGCCGAGCGACGTGCGCGAGATGAGGAATGTGAAGCCGATCATCAGAACCAGCGTGGTCAGCACGATGGCGATCTGGATGTTGGAGAGCTGGACGACGAATCCGTTCTTCTCCATCAGCGAATAGCCGCCGCGCACGAGCGGCGGGAGGGGCTTCACCCGGGCGCTCTGTTCCACCTGAACGAAGTTCTGGATGACGATCGACATGCCGATCGCGGTGATGAGCGGGGCGAGCCGGAAGGAGCCGCGAAGCGGCCGGTAGGCGACGCGCTCGATCGTCCAGCCCCAGACCGAGGTCAGCGTCATCGCGATCACCAGGACGAGGATCAGCGCGAGGATCAGGACGAACAGCGGCGCGGTCGCCGTGATCCCCAGAATGATCAGGAACATCAAGGCGATGAACGAGCCGACCATGAACACGTCGCCATGGGCGAAGTTGATCATGCCGATGATCCCGTAGACCATCGTGTAGCCGATCGCGATCAGGCCGTAGATCGAGCCCAGCGAAATGCCGTTGATGAGCTGCTGGACGAAATACTCCATCCGCCGCCTGTCCCCTCAGCGACGCCAAGTAAGGCGCGCTAGCCCCGAAATCCGGTCTTCGCCGGCTTGATCGACTAGCTTTGTCTCAACCGCCGGGTTTGGGCAAGACCACAATTTCCGCGCCGGCCGCCTCAGGCCGTCGCATCGGGCTCCGCAAAGGTGATGCGGTTGCCGGCCGGATCGACAACCGAGAACTCGGTGCCGCCCCACTCGGGCCGCACCAGACCGGGCCGGCCGTTCTTGTAGTTCTTCGCGATCAGCTCGTCGTGCAGGCGGACGATGCCGCCGATGTCGACCCGGACGTGGGAGCCGGGCGTGGCGTCGCCATGATGCTCGGAGATGTGCAGGAACACCCCCTCGCGGCTCACCTGCATGTAGAGCGGCAGGTCGGCCTCGAAGCGGTGCTCCCAGTCGACCGTGAAGCCGAGAAAGCCGAGGTAGAATTCGCGAGCCTTGGTCTCGTCGAAGCTCCTCAGGATCGGAATGGTGCGAAGGTGCTCAAACGGCATCGGGCGGCCTCGCTGTTGTTGGGGGTGAATCCTCGGGCGGCGTTGAAATCTCGGGCGGCAAGGGCGGCTCTATCGGGAACTCGACCGGCATCTCCGGCGGTTCGACCGGCTCGGTCTCGGCAGGAGCGCGCGGGTCGAGGTTGGCGCTGGTCGGCGTCGCGGTTTTCATGACCGGCATGGCCCGGAAGCTTTCGCGCGCGGCTCCTGCCGGCGCCGCACGCCGCGACATGCGGTAGAGCGTATAAAGCGCAAGGAGGAGATGCACCACGGCGGCGAAGGCGAAGAGGCCCTCCGGCATCAGCCGATCCATCGCCTCCGCGGCGAAGATCGGGCCGAGCATGGTGCCGAAGCCGAGAAGCAGGAGCAGGCCGCCCGCGATCTTCACGAAGTCGTCGGGGGCGGCGAAGTCGTTGGCATGGGCTACCGCCACCGCGTACATCGGGTAGATGGCCGCGCCGAAGATGACGGTGAGGACGATCACGACGCCGGCGTCGCGCGGCTGCAGGATGACGAGGAGGAGCGCGGCGAGGATCGCGGCGACCGCCACGCCGATCAGCACCTTGCGGCGGTCCATCCGGTCGGAAAGCCGGCCGAGCGGGAACTGGATCAGCGAACCGCCGAGGACGGCGCCGGCCATCAGCAGAGCGACATCCGGCACCGCCAGTCCGATGCGCCGGCCATAGACGGCGCCAAGGGTACCGAAGGCGCCGTTGACCATGCCGATCATGAAGCAGGCGACGGCGGCGACCGGCGAATTGGAGAAGAGCTTGCGCAGCTCGAGACGGTTGCTCTTCAGCGGTCGCGGATGCTGCGCGGTCGACAGCGCCGTCGGCAGGATCGCGAGGCAATAGAAGATCGCGCCGATCGCGAAGAAGAAGGCGTCGCTGGGCGGGGTGATCACCATTGCCAGCTGCCCGGCGGTCGAGGCCGCGAAGTTCACCATCTGGTAGACGGAGAAGATGGTGCCGCGGTTCTCCTTCTGCGCGCGCTCGTTCAGCCACGATTCGACGACCATCGCCGCGCCGGCGAAACAGAAGCCGGACAAGGCGCGGGTCACGATCCAGGCGCTCGGCGAGACGATGAGGAGATTGAGCAGGATGACCACCGCGGCGACGGAGGCCATCACGCCGTACGCGCGGACGTGCCCGACCCGGCCGACCACGCCGGGCATGGCAAGGCAGCCGGCGACGAATCCGACCGACCAGCCGGTGCCGATCAGACCCAGTTCGAACGTGGTGAAGCCGTGCAGCGTGCCCTGGATCGGCAGCAGGAGTCCGTGCAGCCCGCCCGCCATCAGGAGGAAGGCCGAGCTGAGGAGGAGGGCCGCGACCGAGAGAAGCTGCGAGAGCATCGTTCCGCTGTGCCGAGCGATTCCGTAAGCGGTCTGACGCTTGTCAGCCGGGCCAGCGCCTAAATCAAGACAGGACCGGTCATGACGCAGCCAGGGCGGCGCGGAGCGAAAGCAGGTCGCGCCAGGCCAGCCGCTTCTGCTGCGGCTGGCGCAGCAGATAGGCCGGATGCAGCGTGGCGAGCGCCCGGATCGTCCGCCTGCCGGTGTCGAAGTCCCGCCATTGCCCGCGGAATTTCAGGATGCCCTGGGTGTTGCCCATGATTTCGGCCGCGGCCGGCGCGCCGAGGCAGACGAGGAAATCCGGATCGGCCAGCTCGATCTGGCGCCGGATGAACGGCCGGCAGACGGCGGTCTCCTGCGGCGTCGGCGTGCGGTTGCCGGGCGGTCGCCAGGGCACGACATTGGCGATGTAGACATCGTTGCGGGTGAGGCCGATCGCGGCCAGCATCCGGTCGAGCAGCTGGCCCGAGCGGCCGACGAAGGGCAGGCCCTGGAGGTCCTCGTCGCGGCCCGGCGCTTCGCCGATGAGCATGACCCGGGAATCCGGGTTGCCGTCGGCAAAGACCAGCTGGGTGGCGGTCAGGCGGAGATTGCAGCCCTCGAACCGGGCGAGCGCTTCGCGCAGTTCGTCGAGCGTGGCGGCCGCCGCCGCGGCCATGCGCGCGCTAGCGACCACCTCCTCGGAGGGAATCGTCGCGCCGGGCCTGGCGATGACCGCCGGGGCGACCGGCCTCGCCGGTGGGGCACGCTCGGCGCCGCGTGGCGGGACCGGAGCCGGCGACGGTGCAAGCCGGTCGACCGGCGCTTCCTCCAGCGCTACGTCGACGCCCATCGCGGCATACCAGGCCACCAGGTCGGCGAGGTCTTCGGCGGTCGGAGGCGTCGTGTTCATCCGTTCCGGTCTAGCGCCTCGATCGGAGTGAATCCAACCCCTGTCCAACACTCATCCGGGCCTTTCCATACATTCAACTATTCGTGTCGCAACCGCGCCGCACAACTGGGAACAGGCGCGGAAACCCGCCGTTGTCGCCACGGGTGGGCTGGCAATCGAACGGAGATTTCCGATGTTATACCGGCCCTTGTTGGCGCTTCCCCTGATCGCGCTCCTCACGGGCGCGGCCGCCGCGGCGGAGACCGGCTCCGCCGTCACGCTCACCGGCCAGGCTGCCTTCGGCGACTGGAAAAAGGACGCCCCCGGCGTCAAGCGGCTGTTGAAGGCCGGGGACATGCCGGCGCCATTCGTCACCGAATCGGCCTCCAATGGGCCCGACAAGATCAAGATGCCCGCCGGTGCGAAGCCAAACGTGCCGGACGGTTTCGAGGTCCAGCTCGTCGCTTCCGGCATTCAGAACCCGCGCGTCATTCGCGTCGCGCCGAACGGCGACCTGTTCGTCGCCGACAGCAAGGCCGACCAGGTCCGCGTCTTCCGCGTGAAGGACGGCGCGGCGAGGCCGAGTGAGTCCGCCGTTTTCGCCACCAAGGACGACGGGCTGCACCAGCCCTACGGCATCGCCTTCTATCCGCTCGGCGACGATCCGAAGTGGATCTACATCGCCAATAGCGACGGGATCCTGCGCTTCCCGTACAGGAGCGGCGACCTCAAGGTCTCCGGCAAGGGCGAGGCGATCGTCGAGCACATTCCGGCCACGCATCACTGGACGCGCGACATCGCGTTCTCGCCGGACGGGAAGACCCTCTACATGTCCGTCGGCTCCGGCTCGAACGTCGCCATGGACATGGGCAAGGCGCCCTTCGAGGGGCTGGACGCGTTCGTCAGCAAGCATCCGCTCGGCGCCGCGTGGGACACCGAGGAAGATCGCGCCGATGTGCTCGCCTTCAACCCGGACGGCAGCAACCAGCACATCTTCGCCACCGGTCTGCGCAACTGCGCGGGCATGACGGTGCAGCCGGCAACGGGCGCGCTCTGGTGCGTCGTCAACGAACGCGACGAACTCGGCGACGACGTCCCGTTCGAATACGCCACCGCGGTGAAGGAAGGGGCCTTCTACGGCTGGCCCTGGTACTACATCGGCGGCAACGAAGACCCGCGCCACGCCGGCGAGCGCCCGGACCTGAAGGACAAGGTGACCGTGCCGGACGTTCTCTTCCAGGCGCACTCGGCCCCCCTCAACATCGCGTTCTATGAAGGCGACGATTTCCCGGCCGAGTACAAGGGCGATGCCTTCGTCGCCATGCACGGCTCCTGGAACCGCGGCGAGCGCACCGGCTACAAGGTCGTCCGGGTTCGCTTCAAGGACGGCAAGCCGACCGGCGAATACGAGGACTTCATGACCGGCTTCGTCGTCTCGGACGAAACGGTCTGGGGCCGGCCGGTGGGCGTCGCGGTGGCGAAGGACGGCTCGCTCTTCGTCAGCGAAGACGGCAGCGGCACCATCTGGCGCGTCACCCACAGGGCCAACGCGCCGTCGTAAACGCGATCTTCGCTGAACGATCAGCCGATCCGGCGGCCGAGCGGCCGCCGGATTCGGTTCGACCTAACGGGTGAGGCTCGCCATCGCCTGCTCCGCGGCGGCCACCCCCGTCTCGTAGGCGCCGTGCGCCGTGGAGAAGGCGTCCGGCGAACAGGCCTCGCCAGCAAAGAAGAGGACGTTCTCCACCGGCCGAGCAAGGCGTTCGCGGTCCGGCGCGTGGCCGGGGAGGGCGTAGGAGTAGGAACCGCGCGCGAGCGGATCGGTGCGCCAGGCCGTGCCTGTGAGCGGCGCGACGCGGCTCCGGAACTTGGCGCCGAGAAGCGCGGTAAGCTCATTGAGCGCGAAGTCGAGCGGCGCGCCTTCGCCGGCGCGTTCGAGGGCGTCGGCATGGGCGCCGCCGAAATAGACCTCGATGCAGGGCCGGCCGAAGGGCCGCATGTGATAGGTCGCCGTGGCCGCGGTGTCGGTGCGGCCGAAGAGGCGCGTCTCGATCTCGAACTCCTCCGGGTCGCGCAGCGACAGAAAGAGTTTGTCGGCAAGACCGAGCGGCAGGCCGGCCGCGGCGTCGCGCTTGTCGGGGAGCGAGGGCGTGAAGCGGATCGCTTCCTCGGCCAGCAGCGCCGTCGGAACGGTGACGATGACCCGGTCGGCGGTGATCGTGCCGCCGGTGGTCTCGACGCGAAGCGGGCGGGCGCCCCGGTCGATCGCCGTCACTGCGGTCCCGAACCGCGCCTTGACCGTCCGCGCATGGGCGGCGACGACCGCGCCGTAGCCGTCGGGCGTCCGCCAGTTCACGCCGCTATCGGCGTAGCGGGAAAAATCGCGGATCGAGATTCGGTCGAGCTCGACGCCGTTGACGTAGCTGCTTACGGCGTTGAGGAGCGGACGCCATCGTCCGGCATTCTCGACCAATGCCGAGGCGGGCGTATCGGGCTCCGGGTCGGTTTCGTGCAGCCGGCCGTAGAAGGCGATCAGCTCGGCGCGGAATTCCTGCTGCTCGGCCAGCGGGAAGCCGATCGGCGGCCCCGGCCGCATCCACGGCGGCGGCGTCCTGTCGATCGCGCGGCCCTGGGCCTCGGCGATCGTCACCCAGGGATTGACGTCGGCGGAGTGGAACCATCCGCAGCCGAGGTCGAGCGGGAAGGGCAGGCCGGCCTCCATCGTGAAGGCGCGTCCGCCGGGACGGTCGCGCGCCTCGACGACGAGGTGATCGACGTTGCTGTCAGCCAGCCTGCGGCCGGCGCCGATGCCGGCGGCGCCGGCGCCGACGATCAGGACGGAGGTGTGGTTCCGGGACACGCCATCACCATGCTACGAACCGGGATGAACCTGCGGAGAGACGCGGACGCCCTGCCGCGCCCCACAACATAGGCAGAAACGGGTGGACCAACACGACACTCTTCCCGAACGGGAGTCGATGGAATTCGACGTAGTGATCGTCGGCGCCGGTCCCGCCGGGCTGGCGGCGGCGATCCGGCTGAAGCAGGTCGATCCGGACCTCTCGGTGGTGGTCCTCGAAAAGGGCGCCGAGGTCGGGGCGCACATTCTCTCCGGCGCGGTGATCGACCCGATCGGGCTCGACCGGCTGTTGCCGGAATGGCGGAACGAGGACACGCCGCTGAGGACGCCGGTGACGGCGGACCATTTCCTCTGGCTCGGGCCCGCCGGCGCGTTGCGGCTGCCCGGGTTCCTCATGCCGCCGCTCCTCGGCAACCACGGCAACTACATCGCCTCGCTCGGCGATGTCTGCCGCTGGCTCGCGAAAAAGGCCGAAGCGCTCGGCGTCGAGATCTTTCCCGGCTTTGCGGGAGCGGAACTGCTCTACGCCGAGAGCGGCGCGGTGATCGGGGTCGCGACCGGCGAAATGGGGGTCGGCCGCGACGGCAGGCCGAAGGCGGGTTTCCAGCGCGGGATGGCGCTCCTCGCCAAGTACACGCTCATCGCGGAAGGGGCGCGAGGTTCGCTGGCCAAGCGGCTCATCGCGCGCTTTGGCCTCGGCGAGGGGCGCGAGCCGCAGAAGTACGGGATCGGCATCAAGGAGCTGTGGCAGGTGGCGCCGGAGCGGCACCGGCGCGGCCTGGTGCAGCACACGTTCGGCTGGCCGCTTGATGACAGGACAGGCGGCGGATCGTTCCTCTATCACCTCGACGACAGCCTCGTATCGGTCGGCTTCGTCGTCCACCTCAATTACCGCAATCCGCACCTCTCGCCCTTCGAGGAGTTCCAGCGCTTCAAGACCCACCCCGCGATTGCGCCGACCTTTGCCGGCGGCAAACGCCTCGCCTACGGCGCCCGGGCGATCACCGAGGGCGGATGGCAGTCGGTGCCGAAGCTCGCCTTTCCGGGCGGTGCGCTCGTCGGCTGTGCGGCGGGCTTCGTCAACGTGCCGCGGATCAAGGGAAGCCACAACGCGGTCCTCTCCGGGATTCTCGCGGCCGAACATGCCGCAGCCGCGATCGCCGCCGGACGGAGCCATGACGAGCTGGCCTCCTACGATGCCGCCTGGCGCCAGTCCGACATCGGGCGGGATCTGCGGCGGGTGCGCAACGTCAAGCCGCTATGGTCGCGGTTCGGAACCGTCCGCGGCATCGCGCTCGCCGGCCTCGACATGTGGACCAACACGTTCGGCTTCTCGCTCTTCGGCACGATGCGGCACGGCAAGCCGGATCACGCCGCGACGCGGCCCGCTGCTGACACGCGGCCGATTGCATATCCGAAAAGCGACGGCGCGCTGACCTTCGACCGCCTGTCCTCGGTGTTCGTCTCCAACACGCTCCACGAGGAGGATCAGCCGGTTCACCTCCGCGTCCACGACCCGGTCCTGCAGAAGACCTCGGAGCACGACGTCTATGGCGGCCCCTCGGCCCGCTACTGCCCGGCCGGCGTCTATGAGTGGATCGAGGAAGGGGAGGGCGCGCCGCGGCTCCAGATCAACGCCGCCAACTGCGTCCACTGCAAGACGTGCGACATCAAGGATCCCAACCAGAACATCGACTGGGTTCCGCCCGAGGGCGGCGGCGGACCGAACTATCCCAACATGTGACTAGTCATAGACTTCGCGTCGGCGGCCGACGGTCAGGACGAGAACCAGGAAACGGCCATCCTCGATCTTGGCGACGATGCGATAGTCGCCGACGCGGTAACGCCACAGGCCCTTGGGATCGTCCGGCAGCGCCTTGCCGAACCGGCGCGGGTCGTCGGCCACCGCAATGCGGGTCCGCAGATATTTGAGGATCGCCAGTTGGGCCGGGTGCCCGAGCTTGCGGAGATCGCGGGCCGCCGAGGCATCGAACTCGACCTGCCAGAGGCGCGCCGCCACGGGCGCGACCTCAGGTCAGTTCCGACTCCAGCTCTTCCAGCGTCACCGTCGGCCCGGCCCGCCGCAGGCGTTTCTCGGCAAGATGAAAATCCTCGAGATCTTCCAGGTGCCGCAGAATGGCCTCGCGGGCGTAGAAGCTCTTGGTCCGGCCGGTTTTCCGGGCCAGCTCGGCAAGGCGTTTCTCGATGTCGACGGGGAGGCGAAGGGCAAGCATGGTCCACTCCTTGCTATACATATATAGCGCTTGCCCGATGGGCACAACGAAGCCTGCGTGCTAGAAGCGGCGGCCAATTCGCATGAGTTACAAATGCCGGCCAATCCCGCTTCCATCGACGCCACGCTGAGCCTCCTCCGCGAAGGCGGCTATGTGCCCGACCGGGCGCTGGCGACCGTGCTCTTCCTGTCGCTGAAGATGGAGCGGCCGCTCTTTCTTGAAGGGGAGGCGGGTGTCGGCAAGACCGAGATCGCCAAGGTGCTGGCGAACCGCCTGGGGCGGCGGCTGATCCGCCTTCAATGCTACGAGGGGCTCGACGTGGCGAGCGCGGTCTACGAGTGGAACTATGCCGCGCAGATGATCGAAATCCGGGCGGCGGAAGCGGCGGGCACGGTCGACCGCGAGACGCTCGTCGGCGACGTCTTCAACGAGCGCTTCCTCATCCGCCGGCCATTGCTGCAGGCGCTCGACCCCGATCCGGCGGGCCCGCCGGTCCTGCTGATCGACGAACTCGACCGCGCCGACGAGGCGTTCGAGGCCTATCTCCTGGAAGTCCTCGCCGATCATCAGGTGACGATCCCCGAACTCGGGACCTTCCGGGCGGAGCGCCCGCCGATCGTGATCGTGACCACGAACCGGACGCGGGAGATTCATGACGCGCTGAAGCGGCGCTGCCTCTACCACTGGATCGACTACCCCGACGCGGCGCGCGAACTGGAGATCGTCCGGACCAAGGTTCCGCAAGCCGGAGAGCGGCTTGCGCGGGAAGTCGTGGCCTTCGTCCAGCGCCTCAGGCGGGAGGATTTGTTCAAGAATCCGGGGGTGGCGGAGACGCTGGACTGGGCGACGGCGCTCACCGAACTCGACCGGACGGCGCTCGATGCGGAGACCTTGTCGGCAACCCTCGGCGTCCTCCTCAAATACCAGGACGATATCGCGCGGATTGCCGGCGAACGGGCGGCGGCGCTGCTCGACGAGGCGCGGGCGGCGCCGATCGCGGCGGAATAGCCATGGCCGCGCCGCAGATGCCGCAGGAAAGCGGCATGCACCTTGCCGACAACGTCGTTCATTTCGCCCGCATCCTGCGCCGGGCGGGAATGGCGGTCGGGCCGGCGGCCGTGGTCGACGCGATTCGCGCGGTCGAGACGGCGGGCGTCACCCGGCGCGACGATTTCTTCTGGACGCTGCACGCCGTCTTCGTGACCCGGCGCGAGCAGATGCCGGTCTTCGACGAAGCGTTCGAACTGTTCTGGCGAAGCCGGAAGAGCCTCGCGCAGATGCTGCAGATGCCGGTCGTCGACAGCGATGGCAGCGCGGCGGCGCCGCCGCGCGCCGGATCGCGGCGCGTCGCCGAGGCGCTGCTCGCCGGGGCCGAGCCGGACATGCGCCCGCGTCCGGAGCGCGAGGCCAGCCTCCACCTCGCCGCCTCGGGTGAGGAAGTCCTGAAGCGGCGCGATTTCGCGCAGATGGACGCCGCCGAGATAGCCGAGGCGGAGCGGCGCATTGCCCGCCTGGTCCTGTCCGAGGAACTGATCGTCACCCGCCGGCTGAGGTCATCGCCGCCGCCGGGAATGGTCGACCTCCGGCGCACCCTTCGCTCGGGCCTGCGCACCGGCGGCGATATGCTTCTCCTGCAGCACCGGCGGCGGCGCGCCGTACCGGCGCCGGTCGTGGTGCTCTGCGACATTTCCGGGTCGATGGGTCAGTACACGCGCCTCTTCCTCCACTTCATCCACGCGCTCGGCCGGACGCGGCGGGTCTCGGCCTTTCTGTTCGGCACCCGGCTCACCAACGTGACGCGGGAGCTGCGCCGCCGGGATGTCGACGAGGCGCTCGCCGCCTGCTCGGCCGCGGTGCCGGACTGGTCCGGCGGCACCCGGATCGGCACCGCGATCTACGAATTCAACCGCCTCTGGTCGCGCCGGGTGCTCGGGCAGGGGGCGATGGTCCTCCTCCTCAGCGACGGGCTCGAACGGGACGGCGAGGAACGGCTGGCAGCCGAGATGGACCGACTGCACCGCTCCTGCCGGCGGCTGATCTGGCTCAATCCGCTGCTCGGCTACGACGGATTCCAGCCGCGGGCGCGCGGAATCCGGGCGATGCTGCCCCATGTCGACGAGTTTCGGCCGATCCATTCGCTGGAATCGATGGCCGAGCTCTGCGGGGCGCTCGGCGGAGAACCCGCGAGAACGGCCGACCCGCGCCGTCTCCTCCGCGCCGCCTAGCCTGCCTGCCCTTGGCGCCGGGGCGGCCGTCGTTATATTCAGCCGGAAAGATCGTGCGCTGGAGGCGAACATGGACGCTGCTTTGACCGAGCGCGACGTGCTGGCGACGGCGGAAGCCTGGCGGAAGGCCGGGCGGGGCGTCGCCATCGCAACAGTCGTCGAGACCTGGGGCTCGGCGCCGCGGCCGGTCGGCAGCCATCTCGTCGTCGACGGCGAAGGCAATTTCGAGGGATCGGTCTCGGGCGGCTGCGTCGAGGGCGCGGTCGTCGAGGAAGCCCTCGACGTGATCGGCGCCGGCACGCCGAAGATGCTCGAATTCGGCGTCGCCGACGAAACCGCCTGGCGGGTCGGCCTTTCCTGCGGCGGGCGCATCAAGGTCTATGTCGAAAAGCTCGACTAGCGGGGCGGCGCGCCCGCGGATCGCAAGCAAGCGGCCATGAATCTCGACCTCCTCCGCCGCCTCAACAGCGCGCGCGCCGCGCGCCATGCCGCTGTGCTCGTGACCGACACGGCGAGAGGCGAGGAGCGGCTGGTGGTCGAGCGGGACGGCTATGGCGGCGATCCGCTCGCCGCCGAGCTTGCCGGGCGCTTCCGGACCGGGGTCTCCGGGATGGCGGCGAACGGGACGACGTTCTTCACCGTCCATCTGCCGCCGCCCCGCTTCGTCATCATCGGCGCGGTCCATATCAGCCAGGCGCTGGCCCCGATGGCGAGGATCGCCGGCTTCGACGTGACAATCATCGACCCGCGCACCGCCTTCGCGACGCCGGACCGCTTTCCGGGCGTTCCGCTCATCGCCGAATGGCCGGATGTCGCGCTGGCGAAGCTCGGGCTCGACGCGTTCACGGCGCTGGCGGTTCTCACCCACGACCCGAAGATCGATGACCCGGCACTCCATGCTGCGCTCAAGGCCGAGTGCTTCTATATCGGCGCCCTGGGCAGCCGGAAGACGCATGCCCGCCGGCTGGAGCGGCTCCGCGCGGCGGGGTTCGACGAGCGCGCCCTTCAACGGATCGCCGCGCCCATCGGCCTTCCCATCCGCGCCCAGTCGCCGGCCGAGATCGCCGTCGCGATCCTGGCCCAGGTCGTCGCGGCGCTCCGCAGCCGCGGCCTTGCAGCGCCGGAGGCGGCGGCGTGAAGTTCGGGCCGGTCCCGCTGGCGGAGGCGAGCGGTGGAATTCTCGCGCATTCGGTGCGGCACGAGGGCGGCATGCTGCGGAAAGGCACATGGCTCGGCCTCGCCGAGATCGCGGCGCTTGGCGCGTCCGGGACGACCGAAGTCACGGTCGCGCGGCTCGAAGCCGGCGACGTCCACGAGGACGAGGCCGCGGAGCGCCTGGCGCGCGCGGTCGCGGGCGAGGGCATCCGGGTCGATCCGCCCTTCACCGGGCGCTCCAACCTTCACGCCGAGGCGGCCGGGGTGCTCGTCGTCGACCGCGGCGCCATCGACCGGATCAACCGCACCGACCCGGCGATCACGATCGCGACGCTGCCGGAATACGCCAG
>DASRGK010000036.1:0-3173 GCA_035651055.1 Bauldia sp. | reverse complement strand
TCCGACCTCTCCCCACCGGGGAGAGGTGAGCGCCTCTTCCTTTGAGGCCGCCTCGGCTTCGCCCGCTCGCAACGGTCGTGGCCGAATAGAGCTCAGGCCCGCGCAACCTCAGGCATTGGCACTACCTCTCCCCGGTGGGGAGAGGTCGTGAGCCGGACGATAGTCCGGCGAGCGGGTGAGGGGGCTCTAACGCCCAGGCCGCGTTCGCATCGCGACTGGATCGGGGGTCGTGGGCCGGACGAAGTCCGGCGAGCGGGTGAGGGGGCTCGATCGCCGGGCCTCTTTGCACGCCGGCTCAGGTGCGCCTTCCGATCTTATTCGCCCCCTCACCCGGATCGGCCGCTGCCGCGCCCGATCCGACCTCTCCCCACCGGGGAGAGGTGAGCGCCTCTTCCTTTGAGGCCGCCTCGGCTTCACCCGCTCACAACAATCGCGGCCGAAGAGGGCGCTGCATTCCCCCCACAAAGCCCGCGCGCGAACCTCAGGCATTGGCGTCACCTCTCCCCGGTGGGGAGAGAGCCTGCCCCCGACTGGATCGGGGGGCGCGAGCCGGACGATAGTCCGGCGAGCGGGTGAGGGGGCTCTAACGCCCAGGCCGCGTTCGCATCGCGACTGGACGGACGCCCCGAAATCTCCCTCCTGCCGGATCGGCCGTTTGAACGAGCCTCCGTAACCCCCCGCCTTGCATCGCTGGCCCGCCCTCCTTACCTCTCGTCCCAGGTCCACGAACCCCGAACGGAGCCGCCGGCAATGGCCGAGCCCGACCGCCTGAAACTCCTCGCCCTCGACGAGGAAGACCTCGCCGTCATTTCCGCCCACGTCCAGGACGCGGTGCTGAAGGTCGGCGATCTGGTCTACCTGCCGAAGGAACGCCGCTTCGCCGTCGGCATGAACCGCTTCATCTGGGAAAAGGCCGATGGCCGGCGCCGCACCTACGAGCGCCGCCGCGCCGCGCTCTCCTTCGACAGGGTGCTTGCCGCGCAGGTCTGCAACCTCCGCCGCGACCAGCCCGACGCCGTCCTCGAACTGCTTGCTATCGGCTTCGAGCAGACCGAACCCGAATCGCCCGGCGGCCACATCACGCTCTACTTCGCCGGGGGCGGCGCGGTCCGCCTCGCCGTCGAGTGCATCGAGACGCGGCTTGCCGATCTCGGCGCGGCCTGGGCGACCGCGCAGAAACCGAGCCACGACCTCGCCGCCAAAATCGCGTAGAAGTCCGCCGGGATTCATTTCCGGGGGACGCGCGTGGCGGTCCGGCTCAACCAGAACGACGGCGATTTCGAAGCCCGCTTTGCCGCGCTTCTCGGCGCCAAGCGCGAGGTCTCGGAGGACGTTGATGCCGCCGCGCGCGCCATCGTCGAGGATGTCCGCCAGAACGGCGACGCGGCGCTGGTCGCCTGCACCTCGCGCTTCGACCGCTGGCCCGCGACCGCCGGCGCCCTGAGGGTCACGGCCGCCGATTTCGCCGCCGCGGACAAGGCTGCCGATCCGGCTGCGGTCGCCGCGCTGAAGCTCGCCCGCGGCCGCATCGAGGAATTCCACCGCCGCCAGATGCCGAAGGACGAGCGCTATGCCGATGCGCTTGGCGTCGAGCTTGGCCATCGCTGGACGGCGATCGAGGCGGTCGGCCTCTATGTGCCGGGCGGCACGGCCGCCTATCCGAGTTCGGTCCTCATGAACGCGATTCCGGCGCGCGTCGCCGGCGTCGAGCGGATCGTCATGGTGTCGCCGACGCCGGACGGCGTTCTGAACCCGCTCGTCCTGGTCGCCGCCGGGCTTGCCGGCGTCGATGAGGTCTGGCGCATCGGCGGCGCGCAGGCGGTGGCAGCGCTCGCCTACGGCACGGCGACGGTCAGGCCCGTCTTCAAGATCGTCGGCCCGGGCAATGCCTATGTCGCGGCGGCCAAGCGCATCGTCTTCGGCGCCGTCGGCATCGACATGATCGCCGGCCCGTCCGAGGTCCTGATCGTCGCCGATGGCGAGAACGATCCCGACTGGGTCGCCGCCGACCTGCTCGCCCAGGCCGAGCACGACCCCGCCGCGCAGTCGATCCTCGTCACCGATTCCGCCGAACTTGCCGGTCGCGTCGAGGAAGCGGTCGCCCGCCAGCTCCGCACGCTGCCCCGCGGCGAGACCGCCGCCGCCTCGTGGCGCGATTTCGGCGCCGTCATCGTCGTCCGCTCGCTTGCCGGCGCAATGGAGCTTGCCAACCGCCTCGCGCCCGAACATCTCGAGCTTGCCGTTGCCGATCCCGAACCGCTCTTGACGAAGGTGCGGAACGCCGGTGCCGTCTTCCTCGGCCGCTCGACGCCGGAGGTGATCGGCGACTATGTCGGGGGACCCAACCACGTTCTGCCCACGGCGCGGTCGGCCCGCTTCTCCTCGGGCCTGTCGGTGCTCGACTTCCTCAAGCGCACCTCGATCCTGAAACTGTCCCCGGACCAGCTCGCCGCCCTCGGTCCCTCTGCCGTCACCCTCGCCAGATCCGAGGGGCTCGACGCGCATGCCCGGTCGGTGGCCATCCGTCTCAACCGGTAGGACAGAATCGATGGCCGGACGGTTGACGGCGGTGATTCTGGACCCAATCGGCGCCGATCCGGCGCATCCGCTGATCGTTCGGGAGCGATCCGCGGCCATCCGGGACCTGTCCGAGGGCGCCTCGAAGTTCCAGCCGGCGGGGCGGACCGACGGCTCCTACCGGCTCCGCCTGTCGCTTTCCGGCCGCTATCTGGTGCTCGATGTCGAAGATGCCGAGTCCCGCCCCGTCGCCCGCCACATGCTTTCGCTCACCCCGCTTAACCGATTGATTCAAGACTACTTTCTGGTCTGCGAGAGCCACATAAGCGCGATCGGGAAGACGACCCCGGACCGTGTCGAGGCCTTCGACATGGGCCGCCGCTCGGTCCATAACGAAGGCGCCGCCGTCCTCAGGGATCGCCTCGCCGGCAAGATCGACGTCGATCTGGCGACCGCGCGCCGCCTTTTCACCCTGGTCTGCGCGCTCCGCTGGAAGGGCTGACGCCGTTTCACGTTTCCAAGCCGGCGGGAATCCGCTAGTTTCCGCCGCGTTTTGCGCCGCCTTGCGGCGTCCACGAGAGGATGCATGGCAAAAGAAGAGATCATCGAGTTTCCCGGCACGGTCACCGAACTCCTGCCCAATGCGACGTTCCGCG
>DASRGK010000035.1:0-21202 GCA_035651055.1 Bauldia sp. | reverse complement strand
CGAGCGCATGACCGACCGCGGCAAGGTCGATAACGTCCGGCGGGAACGCGCGATCCTGCAGGCCGAGCGCGACGCGCACCTGCCGGATGACGCGGCGGTCCGCGACCTGACGGACCGGCTCCGCAGCGCGAACGGCAGACTGTGGGACCTCGAAGACGCGATCCGCGATTGCGAGCGCCGGAAGGACTTCGGTCCGGCCTTCATCGAAGCCGCCCGCGCCATTTATCGCACCAACGACGAGCGCGCCGCCCTGAAGAAGGCGATCAATCTCCATTTCGGCTCGCTGATCGTCGAGGAGAAGTCCTACGCCGCCTATTGAGTTCGCTCAGATGGGCTCGGCGCTTTCGAGGAGGCCGCCCCAGACCCGGTTAAGGCTGTAGCCGACGCCGCTTGGCAGGCCCGGAAAACGTTTCCCGGAAAGTATGAACGCGGCCGATCGTCGGCGGACTAGTCGGTCCAGAACCTTACGCAGCGCGCGAGAATAAGGTGCTATCCTATACCGTTCGCGCACCAAGCCGATTTCCTTCGCGCCTATGGTCTCATAGAAAAGTGTCGATTTCGATGCCCGGTGGGATCGGTAGGCTGCCAAGAATCGGTTGACGCGCCGGAAGCGGCCCTTGCGCATGTAGCGAACGAATAGATCGTAGTCCATGGCGAACTGGTAGCCCGGATCGATATTGCCACCACGCTCGAACAGGCTGCGCCGCCAGAAGGTTGCTTCCTGCGGAATGAAATCATCGCGCTCCATTAAGAAGTTGTGGTGACGTGGCAATATCCAATGCCCAGTTACTATATTGTTTTCGTCGATGATGGCCCGATGCCCGTAAAGGCAGTCGACGTCTGGATGCTCGGCGAAATATTCGGCGACGAACGCGAGCGCACCGGGTAGGAGGACGTCGTCACTGTTGAGGTAGGCCATGATTTCCCCCGTTGACCGTTCAAAACCCTCGGCGATCGCGGCAGCCTGGCCATCGTCCGGCTCTGAGCGAAAATAAGTGAGGCGGGGAACATAGCGAGCGATCTGCTCGACGGTTCCATCGGTCGACCCTGCATCCAGTACGATGTATTCGAGGTTCGGATAGCGCTGTCCGAAGACTGAGCGCACCGTCCAACCGACAAAAGCCGCTTGGTTCAGGGTAGGAGTGACAATACTAATTCGAGGGCAGGGATCGGTTGGCATCAATCGCGGCAAACCACGAAAAGATCGTCACCCCTCAGGCGCCAGTCGAAGAGAAGCGCTGACAGGGCTGCAATATATCGGCCTTTGCGTCTTGTGTTCCTCGGCAGTCGGGCGGCATGCGAAACCGCACCGCCGAGGCCGTAAGCATTCAACTGCACGCTCATTGCGGACCAATACGGATAGGAATGGGATGACATCGTGGCGACACTGAGCCCAGCATGCTCAACGACCGCCCGGAGCCCGCGCGGCGAGAAAATGTAGCGATGGTAAGGAGGATGCCAGTGTGCCCAGGTGGGTCCGAACCAGCGTACTTGCGCGGAGTCGAGATTGGGAGTGGTTAAGACTATCAGGCCACCGGGCGCGAGCAGGAGGCGAATGCGCGCAAGTGTCCGGGTCGGATCGTTGAGGTGTTCGATTACCTGACCCAAGACTATAATATCAAATTGCGCATCCGGGGGAATGATCGTCAGTGCATCCTCGGCCGACGCGATCCAAACGGTGTGGCCCTTCGCGCGCGCGCGTTCCGCAGCCAATGGGTTCAATTCGATCCCTGCGGTTTGCCAATCTGTTCGCTTTCGTATCTGATTGAGCAGATCACCTTCAAAACAGCCTACGTCGAGTAGACGAACGGTCGACTTGGACAGAAGTTTGCGAGTTCCGATCACTTTCAGGAGTTTTCTGACGAGAAGAGCGTTGGTATCGGTCACTCGTGGTGAAAGAAGCGAAGCCGCCCAGCCAATGGCCGGATATGCCAAGAGTAGAAACTTTTCACGCCGTGTACCCCCAAACCAATTGCGCCAAGGCGAAGCTTCTGCCACTGGAGGCGGACTGGTTTCGGTTGGCGCCGCGGAGTAGTGCGTCTCATAAAGCTGCGCCAAGCGGTCGCGGTCGATCTCTGGATGCGCGACCGCAATACGGTAACGGGAGTCGAGATAGAAGAATGTCAGCTCCCGCTCACCGAATCTCGTGTCAGGGGTCGAGAAGAGGAAGCGATCGGCGCGCGCCCCATCAATTGGACTGCGGGGAATCAAGCCACTGATTGATGGAGGATTCTCAACAGCCGGTGGCGGCAAGCAAGTCCAATGGCGGGGGAAGAAAAGATCCTGGCGTCTTCGTTTAATCCTGAACCGATACCAAACCCTCCTGAATTTCCACCAAGAACGCTCAAGGAGAGGCTGCCCGGCCAAGCGCCGCACGATGACCTCGCTCATCTCAGCCCGGTAACCAGCTCGGTCATCGCTCAACTGGCCCTGCCGCACCCGGAACGCGCTCTGGTGACCGGGTCGGTGAACGAGACGAAAGCGCTCTGCAAGTCGGAGCCATAGATCAAAGTCGCCGGCAAGTCGCAAATCACGGCTCATCCCTCCGACTGTTTCATAGGCCCTTCGACGAAAGAAAACGCCGTCCTGGTAGAGAATATGGCCGGCCAGAAGGTCGGCGAAGCCAACCCTCTTCGGTTGCGGACGGTTCGCAAATCTCCAGCCGTGCTCGTGGAGCAGAATATCGTCGTGATAGATGATATTGACCTCGGGATGGGCCGCGAAATACCGACCAATCGACGGGAGGGAGCCCGGCTCGAAAAGATCATCCGAATTCAAATAGCAAAAGATCTCACCCGTAGCGGCGCTAAAGCCCGTAGCGATGGCATCATACATGCCCCGATCGCCGTAAGACTTGATGAGCTTTACCGAAGACTCCCGTGTCCGCTGAGAGTTCGTATACCTTTCAACTATCTCTATCGTCCCATCCGTTGATCCGCCATCCACGACTATGTGCTCTAATTCTTCGTACCCCTGCAGTTTTACCGATAGTATATTTTGCTCAATATATTCCGCGCTTTGGAGCGAAGGGGTGATAACCGATATCTTAGGAAGGGTGGTGGGCTCTATATTATAAGATTTATCCCTTTGCTTCCAAGTCCATAAGAAGCACTTCAAATAGAGATTGAAGAACCAGAATCTGACGACAAAGAGACTAATTCGAAGGTATCTGGAGATTTTTATGGTACTTTCAATCTTCATTATATCTTTGCAGACGGACGTTGTCAGGTAGAAAACGCCTTTTCCGAGGAGGGAGAGCGTAAAGGCCCGCGAAATTGGCAGGTCATCATTGCGTCCCGGTGCCCCAAGTCAAGCCGAATGAACAGTGGGATTTCGTTTCTGATCATTCGCCGTCGGCATCAAAGTACCTGCGGGTTCGGCTACCACCGTGGCAAATGCCAGGCCCGTGTTCCCCACTCCCTCACGTTGTGGCTGCCAGTCTCGGCGCTTTCGGACTGATCGCCACCGGCGCTCCCTCGTCGCCGAGCGCATGACCGACCGCGGCAAGGTCGATAACGTCCGGCGGGAACGCGCGATCCTGCAGGCCGAGCGCGACGCGCACCTGCCGGACGACGCCACCGTCCGCGACCTGACGGACCGGCTCCGCGGCGCGAACGGGAGACTGTGGGACCTCGAAGACGCGATCCGCGATTGCGAGCGCCGGAAGGACTTTGGTCCGGCCTTCATCGAAGCCGCCCGTGCCATCTACCGTACCAACGACGAGCGCGCGGCCCTGAAGAAGGAGATCAACCTCCACTTCGGCTCGCTGATCGTCGAGGAGAAGTCCTACGCCGCCTACTGAGCCGGAAGGGCAATGCCGGCGTCTTCGAGGAGGCCGCCCCAGACCCGGTCAAGGCTGTAGCCGGTGCCGCTCGGCAGACCGGCAAACCGTTTGCCCGCGTAGAGGAACAGGGCGGAGCGCAGGCGAAGCGCGTTGCTGACGTAGTCGCCGAGCCGGCGCGAATAAGGCACAAGGCCGTGCCGCTGACGGACGAGATCGATCTCGGCCCTGCCGGATGCCTCGAAGACAAGTGACGTCTTGGACGCACTGTGCATCCGGTACGCCGCAAGAAAGCGGTTGACCCGCCGGAAGCGGCCCTCGCGCATGTAGCGGACGAAAAGGTCGTAGTCCATTGCGAAGGAATAGACCGGGTCGATATTGCCCGCACGCTCGAACAGGCTCCGCCGCCAGAAGCTGCCTTCCTGCGGAATGAAATCGTCGCGCTCCATCAGATAGTTGCGATGGCGGGGCAGGATCCAGTGGCCGGTGACGATATTGGCATCGTCGATGATCGCGCGGTGCCCGTAGATGAAGTCGACGTGGGGATGGGCGGCGAAATATTCCGCGACGAAGGCGAGCGTTCCCGGGAGGAGCACGTCGTCGCTGTTGAGGTAGGCCATGATCTCGCCGGTCGAGCGCGCGAAGCCCTCGGCGAGCGCAGCGGCCTGGCCGCCGTCCGGCGACGAGCGGAAGTGGGCGAACCCGGCCAGGTAGGGCGCCATCCGCTCCACCGTTCCGTCGGTCGAGCCGCCATCCAGCACGAGATATTCGAGGTTCGGGTAGCGCTGGCCGAGCACCGAGCGCACCGTCCATTCCACATAAGCCGCCTGGTTGAAGCTCGGCGTGACGATGCTGATGCGTGGGAAGACGGCGGCCATCAGTTGCGGCACACCACGAGTAGATCGTCGCCCTGCAGGCGCCAGTCGTAGAGGGCGCGCGAAAGGCCGGCGATGTAGCGCCCGCGGCGGAGCACATCCCCCGGCAATTGCGCGGCGTGCGACACCGATCCGGCGAGCCCGTAGGCGTTGAGCTGCAGGCTCATCGCTGACCAGTACGGATAGGAATGGGATGACATCGCGGCGACACTGAGCCCCGCCTGCTCGACGACCGCCCGGAGTCCGCGCGGCGAGAAGATGTGGCGATGGTAGGGCGGATGCCAGTGCGCCCAGGTCGGCCCGAACCAGCGCACCTGCGCGGAGTTGAGGTTGGGCGTCGCCAGCACGATCACGCCGCCGGGCTCGAGCAGCAGGCGCAGCCGCGCCAGCGCGCGCACCGGGTCGTGGAGATGCTCGATGAGCTGGCTCGCGACGATGACGCGGAACCGGGCGTCGGCGGGGAGGGTGGTCAGCGCGTCCTCGGCCGAGGCCAACCAGACCCGATGCCCTTTCCGGCGCGCGACCCCGGCCGCGACCGGGTTCATTTCGAGGCCGTGCGTCTGCCACTTCGTATGCGCCCGGATCTCGTCGAGGAGACCGCCCTCGAAGCAGCCGACATCGAGGATGCCTGCTTCCGTCGAGGCGCCAAGACCGAGCCGCTCGAGCCTGCGAATTAGCACCCCGAGGAAATGCCGGTTGCTGTGCACGATCACCGGGGCCAGCTTTCCCACAATCCTGCCGATGATCGGATAGGCGGCAAGGAGCAAGCCCTCAAGCCGGGTGCCGCCGAACCAGCCGCGAAATGGCGACGGACCGACCGGCGGCGGAACCGGCTCGGTCGGCGGCGCGGAATAGTGTCGGCGGTAGAGTTCGGTCAGTTCCGCATCGCCGATGGCGGGTGCGGCAATCGCAATCCGGCAGTGCTCGTCGAGGAAGAAACTGGAAATCGTACGGTCGCCGAAGCGCGTATCGGGCGTGGCGAAGAGGAAGCGGTCGGCAGCAGCGCCGTCGATGGGGCTCTCCGGAACCGGATGATCGGGTGGCGCGGCGACTGCGCCGCCGGGAATCTCGCTGAAGAGAAGACCGCCCTTTTGCAGGCGCGGCGGATATCTGCGCCACGTCCACATCAACGCCTTCAGCCATATGCCGAAGTACCAGGCGCGGCCCGTGAAAAGGAGCCGGAGGACTTCGTCCTTGACTCGCCGGAACCGCGTCCGAATGCCAGGACGCGCGCCGGACCCCGGATGGGAGGGCACGGAGACGGCAGGGGTCGGACTGTCGGGCGGCACCATCCCTCGGTTGTAGGGCCTGCGCCGCCGGGTTCAAAGTACCCGCGGGTTCGGCTACCACCGTGGCAATGCCGGACCGGTCTCCCCCACTCCCCCACGATGTCGCTGCCAGTCTCAGCGCTCTCGGACTGATCGCCGCCGGCGTTCCCCACGTCGCCGAGCGCCTGACCGGCGGCGTCTCCTCGGAGATCTGGCGCGTCGAGGCCGGCGGCCGGGTCTTCTGCGTCAAGCGCGCCATGCCGAAGCTCGCGGTCAAGGACGAATGGCTCGCGCCGGTCGAGCGCAATCGCTACGAGCGTCGCTGGTTCAAGGTCGCCGCCGCCCGCGTCCCGGGGAGCGCGCCGCGCGTCCTCGCGCATGACGACGCGGCGATGCTTTTCGCCATGGATTATCTCGACCCGGCCCGGTTCAGGCTGTGGAAGCCGGCCCTGATGGCGGGCGAGGTCGATGTCGCTTTTGCGGCCGCGGTGGGCAGCCGGCTCGCCGCCATCCACGCCGCGACCGCCGGCGATATGGCGGTAGCGGCGGCATTCCCGACTGGCAGGATCTTCGAGGCGCTCCGGCTCGATCCCTATCTCCGCGCGACCGGAAGGCGCCATCGCGACGTGGCGGGAGCGCTCAACGCACTCGCCGATCGCACCGCCGCGACGGCGCGCGCGCTCGTCCACGGCGATGTCAGTCCGAAGAACATCATGGCCGGCCCGCTTGGCCCGGTGTTCCTCGACGCCGAATGCGCCTGGTACGGCGATCCGGCTTTCGACCCGGCCTTCTGCCTCAACCATCTTCTCCTCAAATGCCTGCACCGGCCTGAAATGACTCAGTCCTTTCTTGCCGCGTTCGATGCGCTGGCCGCCGCGTATCTGGCCGGTGTGGCATGGGAGGCGCGCGAGGGATTGGAGGCGCGCGCCGCCTCGCTTCTTCCCGGCCTGTTCCTCGCCCGCGTCGACGGCAAGTCGCCGGTCGAGTACGTCACCGCCGAGGCGGCGAAGGATCATGTGCGTCGCGTCGCGCTGCCGTTGCTTGCCGCGCCGCCGCGGCGCCTGGCCGAAGTGCGCGCGGCCTGGGCGAAGGAGATGGAGGTATGATGTCGCGCCGCATCGCGCAGGTGATCGGCCGCCGCGTCTGGGACTCGCGCGGGCGTCCGACGGTGGAGGCCGAGATCGTGCTCGTCGGCGGCAAGCGCGGCAGGGCGATCGCGCCGGCCGGCGCTTCCACCGGCTCGGGCGAAGCCGTCGACCGTCGCGATGGCGGTGCGCGCTTCGCCGGCCGCGACGTGACCGGCGCCGTCGCGTCGATCAATGGCGAGATCGGCGCCGCGCTCGCCGGCATGGACGTCGCCGACCAGGCCGCGCTCGACCGGCGCCTCATCGACCTCGACGGCACGCCTGACAAGTCGCGGCTCGGCGGCAATGCGCTGGTCGCCGTTTCGCTTGCGGCGCTCCATGCCGCCGCGGCCGAGTCGGGCCTCCCGCTCTGGCAATATCTGGCTGGCGGCAGAAAGCCGATTCTGCCGCTCCCCGAGATTCAGCTCTTCGGTGGCGGCGCCCATGCCGGCCGGCGCGTCGACATCCAGGACTTCATGGTCATCGCAGTGGGCGCGGCGACGTTCGCCGAAGCCCTCAACATGACCGCCGAAGTCTATCGCGCGGCCGGCGAGATCCTCGGCCGCCAGGGCAAGCTCGCAGGGGTCGCAGACGAGGGCGGCTACTGGCCCGCCTTCGCCGGTAACGAGGAAGGACTCGGGCTGGCCGTAGCCGCCATCGAGCAGGCCGGCTACGCGCCGGGCAAGGACGTGGCGATCTCGCTCGACATTGCGGCGTCGGACTTCGGGAAAGGCGGGCGCTATCGCCTCGCCCGCGACGGCCGCGAACTCGATACCGGCGGCATGATCGCCATGCTGACAGGGTGGCTCACGAAGTACCCCATCGTCTCGATCGAGGACCCGCTCGCCGAGGACGACGAGGCCGGCCTCGTCGCCTTCACCGGCGCCGCCGGGAACCGCATCCAGGTGGTCGGCGACGACTACATCGTCACCAATGCCGGCCGCGTCCGCCGCGCGGCGATGGCGGGCGCCTGCAACACCGCGCTGATCAAGCCGAACCAGGCCGGCACCGTCAGCGAAACCAGAGCCGCCCTCGACGCGGCGGCCGCGGCTGGCTGGGGCGCGATCGTCTCCGCCCGTTCCGGCGAGACCGAGGACGTTTCGATCGTGCACCTTGCCGTCGGCTGGGGCGTGAAGCAGCTGAAGGTCGGCTCCTTCGCGCGCTCCGAGCGGATGGCGAAATGGAACGAGGGCCTCCGGATCGCCGAGGCGCTCGGCGATGGCGCGGTTCCGCCGCCCGCCGCCTTTCCGTGGGGTCGCTGATGGACAGCGCCGGGGCCCGCGCCTAGGCTCTCCGCCCTTTCATCGCTGCCATTTCTCTGGGCGACGCCTTGCCGAAGCAGCTCCGTGTCCTCCTTGCCGGGCGCATCCACGACCAGGGCATGGCCGTTCTCCGCACCCGGCCGGACCTTGACCTCGTCGAGATGACCGGGCTCGAGCCGGAGGATTTCGTCGCCGAGCTGCCCTCGGCCGACGCGCTCCTCATCCGCACCGCCACCTTGCCGCGCGAAGCCCTGGTTCGCGCCGACCGCCTTAAGGTCGTCTCGCGCCACGGCGTCGGCTACGACAACGTGCCCGTCGATGCGCTCACCGCCATGGGCATCCCGCTCGCCGTCGTCGGCCCGGTCCATTCCGGTTCGGTCGCCGAGCACACCCTGTTTCTGATGCTCGCCGCGGCCAAGCGCGCGCTCGTCGCCGACCGGGTCGTCCGTTCCGGCAACTGGGCCGGGCGCAGTCAGGTCGATGCCATCGACCTCGCCGGGCGGAAGCTCCTCATCGTCGGCTTCGGCCGCATCGGCCGCGCGCTCGCGCGCCTCGCGCAGGCCCTCGGCATGGCGGTGACGGCGAGCGATCCGAACGTCCCGGTCGCGGACATGCGTGCCGCCGGGGTCGAGCCGGTCGCCGACTGGCGCGCGGCGCTCCCCGATGCCGACGTCATGTCCCTCCACGTGCCGCGCCTGCCCGAGACGGAGAACATGATCGGGCGCGCCGAGCTCGCCCGAATGAAGCCCGACGCAATCCTCGTCAATTCCTCGCGCGGCGGGATTGTCGATGAAGCGGCGCTCGCCGAAGCCTTGATCGCGGGCCGGATCGGCGCCGCCGGCCTCGACGTCCTCGACGAGGAGCCGCCGCGCCGCGATAACCCGCTCTTTGCCACCGACCGCGTCGTTCTCAGCCCGCATATCGCCGGCATTTCCCGCGAGGCGATGGCCCGGTTGAGCGTCGCCGCGGCGGAAAATATTCTCGCCGGCCTCGAAGGCCGGCTCGATCCGGCTCTCGTCGTCAACAAAACGGTGCTCCCAAAATGAAGAAGCTCGGCGTCGGCCTCGTCGGCAGCGGTTTCATGGGCCGCAGCCATTCCCACGCTTTCCGGGCGGTGCACGGCGTCTTCGACGTGCCGCTGGTGCCGGTCCTTGAGCTCATCGCCGACGCCGATGACGCGCTTGCAGAGAAGGCGAAGACCGCGCTCGGCTTCAACCGCTCGACCGGCGACTGGCGGAGGCTGATTGCCGATCCGGCCGTCGACCTCGTCGACATCACCACGCCGAACACGCTCCACAAGGAGATCGCGCTCGCCGCCATCGCCGCCGGCAAGCCCGTCTATTGCGAGAAGCCGCTCGCGCCGAACGCGCTCGAAGCCAGGCAGATGGTCGATGCCGCCGAGCGGGCCGGGGTGAAGACCGCCGTCGGCTTCAATTACCTGAAGAACCCGATGGTGGCGCTCGCCCGCGAGATCGTCGCTTCGGGCGAGATCGGCGAGGTGATCAGCTTCCGCGGCATCCACGCCGAGGACTACATGACCGACCCGAACGCGCCCTTCACCTGGCGCCTCGACGAGAAAGGCGGCCACGGTGTCGTCGCCGATCTCGGCTCGCACATCATCTCGATTGCCCGCTACGTCGTCGGCCCGATCGACGAACTCGTCGGCCAGATCGAGACGGTGGTGAATGAGCGGCCGACCGGTCCCAATTCGAGCCAGCGCCGCAAGGTCCTCGTCGACGACGAGGCGCGGGCCATTGTCAGGTTCCGGAACGGAGCCACCGGCACGATCGAGGCGAGCTGGGTCAAGGCCGGCCGCAAGATGATGCTCGCCTTCGAGGTGACCGGGTCGAAGGGCACCATCCTTGTCGACCACGAGCGGATGAACGAGCTGGAGCTTTACACGACCGGTCAGCCGTCAGGGCGCGAGGGTTTCAAGAAGATCCTTGCCGGCCCGGCCCAGCCGCATTTCCGCGAATTCGTCCCCGCGCCCGGTCACCAGCTCGGCTTCAACGACATCAAGACCATCGAGGTCCGCGCGCTGATTGCCGCGCTCGCCGGCGGTCCCGCCTTCCAGCCCGATTTCCGCGAGGCCTGGGAAATCCAGCGCGTCGTCGACGGCATCGTTATCTCGGCCAGGGAAAAGCGCTGGCTGAACGTGTCCGAGGTGTGAGCGATGCGCGATCCTGTGGTCGTCGCGGTGAGCGCCAGCCCGACGCACAGCTTCAGCAAGGTCAATCGGCCGGCTATCCGCTTGCTTGCCGGGCTCGGAGTTGAGGGCGACGCCCACATGGGCGTCAACGTTCAGCACCGGTCGAGGGACAAGTCGCTGCCCAATCTCCGTCAGGTGCATCTCATCCATTCCGAACTGCACGACGAACTGCGGCTGGCGGGTTTCGTGGTCGGTCCCGGCGACATGGGCGAGAACGTCACCACCCGGGGTCTCGATCTTCTCGGTCTCCCGGTCGGGACGCGCCTGCGGCTTGGCGACGAAGCCGTCGTCGAGGTGACCGGGCTTCGCAATCCCTGCTCGCAGCTCGACGCTTTCCAGCCGGGCTTGATGCGGGCGGTGCTCGGCCGCGACGCCGAGGGCAACCTTGTACGCAAGGGGGGTATCATGGCGATCGTTGTCGCCGGCGGCGAACTTCGTCCGGGTGCCGGCATCGGCGTTCAACTGCCGCCGGCGCCGCATCGCGCGCTGGCGCCGGTTTGATCCACCCTGGCCGGATTTGAGGGAAGCATGAACAAAACCATCGGCAAGCTCGGGCGGCGTCTCCGCCTCGGCGTCATCGGCGGAGGCCCGGGCTCGTTCATCGGCACCGTCCACCGCACCGCCGCGCGAATGGACGACAATTTCGAGGTGGTCGCCTCGGTTCTCTCCTCCGACGCGGAACGTTCGCGGCGCGAGGGCAGGGCGATCGGCGTCGCCGCCGACCGTGCTTACGCGACCGCCGACGAGATGTTCGCGAAGGAGAAGGCGCGCGGCGACGGCATCGACGCGGTCGCGATCATGACCCCGAACGACAGCCACTATCCGCTGGCGGTGAAGGCGATCGACGCCGGGCTCGACATCATTGCCGACAAGCCGCTGACGACCAGGCTCGAAGATGCGCTCGACCTGGTGAAGCGGGTGAGGGCTTCCGGCATCGTCTTTTGCCAGACCTTCAACTACACCGGCTTTCCGCTCGTCCGGCAGGCGCGCGCGATGGTCCGCGACGGCGATCTCGGCGACATCCGCATGGTCCATGTGGAGTACGTGCAGGGCCACAACGCAACGCTGACCCGGGGCGAGCAGGGCGACCCGCCCAACAACTGGCACTTCCGGCCGGAGCGCGTCGGGCCGTCGCTGATCCTCGGCGATATCGGCAGCCATGCGCACCACATGGCCTCGTTCGTAACCGGCCAGAACTTCGCGAAGGTGATGGCCGACATCGCCACCGTCGTGCCGGGACGCAACGCCGACGATCACGCCGGCATCCTCTTCCGGCTCGACAACGGCGCACCCGGCGTCATGTGGGTGACGCAGGCCGGCGCCGGCGCAGTGCACGGGCTCTACTTCCGCGTCTTCGGCGCGAAGGGCGGCCTCGAATGGCGTCAGGAAACGCCGAACCAGCTTTTCCATTCGCGTCTCGCCGCGCCCGCCCAGATCTTCGAGCGCGGCGGCTCGGGCCTGAAGCCCGAGGCGCTCCGCACACAGCGCATCGGCATCGGCCATCCGGAGGCCTACCAGGAGGCCTTCGCCGTCCTCTATGCCGATGCCGCGGAGGCGATCGTCGCGCGCCGGCTTGGCGAGAAGCCAAACCGCCTGGCGATGGATTTCCCCACCGTCGAGGACGGCGCGCGGACCATGAAGTTCATCACCGCGGCGGTGGAATCCTCGAGGACCGGCAAGTGGGTCGATACGCGGCTCGATCTGTAGGGTGGAATAGGCGCCAAGCGTCGCGCCATCATTTCGCGCTTAGGTCCCAGCCTATCCGTCATGGCCGGGCTTGACCCGGCCACCCAGGCCATGCGGGTCCGGCCGGGGACGCAATTGACGGGGCAGCGCCCGGCACGGGCAACATGGCATGGATCACGGCTCAAGGCCGGTGATGACGGTGGTGGGGCGCCGGACGCGTGGCTCGAGCACGACAAGCATCGTAGAATCTTTGCTCCGCGGCGTTCCAAAATGGAATTTTCGTGTCGATCCGATTTTCAGCCCGCCAGCCGTAGCCTATAGTCGGCAAAAGGCGTCCGAAGAGGCGTTGCCGGGCCACCGGCAATCGGGGCGCCGTTCGGGAGGAACATCGACATGAAGACCGTCCGGCTGACCATGGCTCAGGCTCTGGTCCGCTATCTGACTGCCCAGCACACCGTCATCGATCGCAAGGAAGTGCCTCTTTTCGCAGGCGTTTTCGCGATCTTCGGACATGGCAACGTGACCTGCCTCGGCGAGGCGCTGGAGCCGGTTCAGGAGAAGCTGCCGACCTGGCGGGGCCAGAACGAGCAGTCGATGGCGCTGGCCGCGCTCGGCTTCACCAAGGCGATGAAGCGCCGGCAGATCATGGTCTCGCTGGCATCGATCGGGCCTGGCTCGACCAACATGATCACCGCCAGCGCCGCCGCGATGGCCAACCGTCTCCCGGTCCTCTTCCTCGGCGGCGATACATTCGCCGGACGCATCCCGGACCCGGTGCTCCAGCAGGTCGAGCACTTCGGCAATCCGACCGTCACCGTCAACGACGCGTTCAAGTCCGTCACCCGCTACTGGGACCGCATTACCCGTCCCGAGCAGATCATTTCCTCGCTCCCCCAGGCGGTGGCGACGATGCTCGATCCGGGCGATTGCGGGCCGGCCTTCATCGGCCTCTCCCAGGACGTGCAAGCCGAGGCCTATGACTATCCCGCCGCGTTCTTCGAGAAGCGCGTTCACCGTATTCCACGTCCGCGGCCCGATGCCGACGCTGTCCGTGAAGCCGCGAAGCTTCTCCGCCACGCGAAGAAGCCGCTCATCATCGCCGGCGGCGGCGTCCATTATTCCGGGGCCGCCGAGGCGATCACCGCCTTTGCCGAAACCCACAACGTGCCGGTGGCCGAGACGATCAATGGCCGCGCCGTGCTCCTCCACGACCACAGGATGAACGTCGGACCGATCGGCGTCATCGGCTCCGCCTCGGCCAACGCCATGGCCGGCGATGCCGACGTGGTCTTCGCCGTCGGCACACGCCTCCAGGATTTCGTGACCGGCTCATGGTCCGTCTTCGGGCCGGAGACGAAGATCGTGGCGCTGAACGCCGCCCGGTTCGACACCGTCAAGCATCGCGCCCATTCCGTCGTCGGCGATGCGCTCGTCGGCCTCGAGGAGATCTCCGAAGCGCTCACCGACTGGCGCGCGCCGGATTCGTGGGCCAAGCGCGGCCGCAAGGAATACGCGGCCTGGAACGCGCTGGTCGACAAGCTTTCCGGCCCGACCAACGCGGAGGTGCCGAGCTACGCCCACGTTGTCGGGGCGATCAACCGCATCTGCGACCCGACCGACCTGGCGCTGACGGCCGCCGGCGGACTGCCCGGCGAACTCTGCAAGAACTGGCGCGCGAAATCGGTCGGCACCTTCGACTGCGAGTTCGGCTTCTCCTGCATGGGCTATGAAATCTCGGGCGCCTGGGGCGCCAAGATGGCCGATCCGGATCGCGACGTGATCGCGATGATCGGCGACGGCTCCTACCTTATGCAGAACTCGGACATCTATTCGACGGTTCTCACCGGCCACAAGCTCATCATCGTGGTCTGCGACAATGGCGGCTTCGGCGTCATCGACCGCCTGCAGGTAGCCAAGGGCTCGAAGTCCTTCAACAACTACATCGCCGACAGCCGCATCAAGAACCTCGTCGAGGTCGATTTCGAAATGCATGCCAGGTCGATGGGCGCCAACGCCGAGACGGTTCATTCGATCGGCGAACTGGAGCAGGCCTTCGAGCGCGCCAAGCGCGCCGACCGCACGACCGTCATCGTCACCAAGGTCCAGCAGCACACCTGGACGCCCGGCGATGCGTGGTGGGACGTCGGCGTGCCGGAGGTGAGCGAGCGGAAGGAAGTTCGCGCTGCCCGCGCCGAGATGGCCGGCGGCCGCAGCCGCCAGCGCATCGGCGTGTAGCCGGGCCATGCCATCCTGGCGACCTCAGGGAGCACACGCTGCCTCCCCCCTTGTGGGGGAGGGTAGGGAGGGGGGTGCGTCGGCCCGCCGCGCCGGGCACGAACAGTAGGCATGCCAATCGTGGAGCAAACGTGATGGGTCCCGTCCGCTTCGGCGTCGCGCCAATCGCCTGGTCGAACAGCGACCTGCCGCAGCTCGGCGGCGAGACGACGCTCGAGACCTGCCTCAGGGAAAGCAGGAAGGCCGGCTTCTCCGGCACCGAGACCGGCGTCAAGTTCCCGATGGACGCAAGGGTGCTCGGCCCGCAGCTCGCCAGTCACAAGCTGAAGCTCGTCTCCGGCTGGTTCTCCGGCGAGTTGCTGAAGCGCAGCGTCAAGGCGGAGCAGTCGCGGATGACCGCGCAGATGGAGACCTTCAAGGCCCTCGGCGCCCCGGTCCTCGTCTATGCGGAGACCACAGGCACCGTGCAGAACAAGATCGACGCGCCGCTTTCCACCCGCCCGCGTCTCAGCGAAGCCGAATTCCGCGACTACGGGAAGAAGCTGACCGAACTGGCCGAGTGGATGGCGGATTTCGGGGTCCCGATGGCCTATCACCACCACATGGGCACGGTGGTCGAGACGCAGCGCGAGATCGACCTGCTCATGGCCAATACCGGCGAGGCGGTCGGGCTCCTCTTCGATACCGGCCACCTCCGGTTCGCCGGCGGCGACATCGCCGCAACGCTGAAGAAGCACGCCCGCCGCATCAATCACGTCCACTGCAAGGACCTGCGGTGGGACGTACTGAAGGCCGCGCGCCAGAAGGACCAGAGCTTCCTCGCCGCGATCCTCGACGGCGTCTTCACGGTGCCGGGGGACGGCTTCATCGACTACCACGAGGTGGCGCGGCTCCTCGCCGATATCGGCTATCAGGGCTGGGTCGTGGTCGAGGCCGAGCAGGATCCGGCGAAGGCGCCGCCCTACGAATATTCGCGGATGGGCTACCGGCATCTCAAATCGGCCTTCGAGGCCGCCGGCTACACGATCATTCCATAAACGGCATCAGGCCGTCGGCTGCATCCTGGGGAGGGGCGCAATGGCTGGGACCAACCTGAAGAAACAGTTCGCCGGCAAGGTTGCCGTCGTTACCGGCGGCACGCAGGGCCTCGGCGAAGCGATCGCCCGGCTTCTCGCCGAGCGCGGCCTCGCCGGGCTTGTCATCGTCGGCCGCAATGCCCGCCGCGGACGCGAAATTGCGGCGAGCTTCACCAATGGCGGCGTGAAGACCCGCTACGTCCAGGCCGACCTCGGCAAGATGGAGGATGTGAGGAAGGTGATCGCCGAGGCCGACAAGGCCTTCGGCCGGGTCGATGTCCTCGTCAACGTCGCCGCCACGACCGACCGCGGCACCATCCTGTCGACCTCGCCCGAGCTCTTCGACAAGATGTTCGCGATCAACGTCCGCGCGCCATTCTTCCTCATGCAGGACGCAGCCAAGCTCATGCGCCGCGAGAAGATCGAGGGCGCCATGATCAACATCCTGTCCATGTCGGCGCATGGCGGCCAGCCGTTCATCTCGGCCTATTCCGGCTCGAAGGGTGCGCTCGCCATCCTCACCAAGAACGCCGCCTTCGCGCTTCTACCGGACCGCATCCGCGTCAACGGCCTCAACATCGGATGGATGGATACGCCCGGCGAGCATGCCATCCAGATGCGCTATCACACGACCGATCCCGACTGGCTGAAGAGCGCCGAGAAGCGCCAGCCCTTCGGCCGGCTGCTCAAGCCGGAGGAGGTGGCGCGGGCCGTGGCGTTCCTTGCCAGCAATGAATCGGGACTGATGACCGGCTCGATCATCGACTTCGACCAGCAGGTGCTTGGCTCCAACGAATCCGCCCCGCATCCGAGCGGACGTCTTGCCGACGCCTGACGGGCGTACGTCATGGACGCCTGATTGGATCGCTGCTAAGTTGCATTCGCAGCTTCGTCATTCATCCGGCCGGCGAGCAATTTGTCCGATCGACGCCTCTACCCCTCCGCTGCTCTGCACGGACAGGTTGCCCATGATATCGGTCGCAAGATCGTCTCGGGGGCGATCGCCCAAGGCGACTTTCTGCCGCACGAGGCCGAACTTTCGGAGCAGTTTCAGGTCAGCCGCCAGGCGGTGCGCGAGGCGCTGAAGGTCCTGGCGGCCAAGGGGCTGGTCGCCTCGCGTCGCCGCGCCGGCACCTATGTCATGCCCCGCGAGACCTGGAACCTTCTCGACCCCGACGTGATCGCCTGGCATCCGCCGGCGGAGCTCAGCCCCGATTTCCTTGCCGATCTGGTCGAACTGCGCCGATTGATCGAACCGGCCGCGGCGCGCTTTGCCGCCACCCGCGGCACGCCGGAGAGGATCGAAGGTATCGGCATCGCGCTTGACAAGATGCGGCGGACCGTCGGTGATCCGCATGCATTCTTCGCCGCCGATGCCGAGTTTCACGTTGCCATGTGCGCGGCAAGCGGCAACACGCTGATCGACCGGTTGAGCTTCGTCCTCGCTCCGCTCTATGAGGCGAGCTTCCGCATCCAGCAAGAGGCCGGCCCCACCCACCAGGCGTTGATCCCGGTGCACGAAGCCGTCTACGACGCGATCCGGACCGGCGATTCCGCGGGCGCCGGGCGCGCTATCGAAACCATCCTGGAAGCGGCGGCGACCGCGGCGACGCAGGTGGCAATCGACCGCATGGAAAAGCCGCACTAGCGGCGGCATCCGTATCGTTCTGCCCCGACCCCAGCGGAAGGCCGCGCATTAAGCCGATGTGCCTGGACTGCCTTGCCTCGCCGGGCCTGACGCGCCGCGCCTTCGTGCGCGGCTTTGCCGTGTCGGCTGCCACCGCCGCCGCCATTCCGGCAGCGCACGCCGCCGCCTGCTTCGACGCGGCGGCGCTTGCCGGGACCGCTGCCGAACGACTCCGCCGCCGCGCGACCGCCGCAGACGCCGTGACGCTGCCGACGCCCGCGGCGCCTGCGTCGGCGATCACCGGCGTCAATGCCGGCGTCATCCGCCGCGTCGAGCCGCGCTCTTCCGAGAAGCCGGTCGCGCTCACCTTCGATCTCTGCCAGACGCGCGGCGGCATCGCCGGCTACGATGGCGCGATTGTCGACTACCTGCGGGCCGAGCGCGTGCCGGCGACCTTCTTCGCCGGCGGCCTGTGGCTGGCGACGCACCGCGAGCGCGCCGTCGAGCTTGCCGCCGACCCGCTCTTCCGCCTCGGCAATCACAGCTGGTCGCACCATGACCTCCATTCGGCGGCGGCGGCCACGATCGCCAAGGAAATCCTCCTCACCGAATCGGCGCTGGCCTCCATCCGCGCTGCCGCCGCGGAAAGATGCGGGCTGCGCGTGGCGCACGCGCCGCGCCTCTTCCGCTTCCCCTACGGCTCGTGCGCTCCGGCTGCGGCCGCCGCCGCCAATGCCGTCGGCTCCGTCGTCATCCAGTGGGACACCGTCTCGGGCGACCCCGACGGGACGCCCGCCGCAACCATCACGCGCTCGGTCCTCGGCAAGGCGCGGCCCGGTTCGATCATCGTGATGCATGCCAACGGCCGCGGCACCCACACCGCGGCCGCGCTGGCCTCCATCGTGCCGAAGCTCCGGAGCGAGGGCTATCGCTTCGTCACCGTCGATGCGCTGCTCGCCGCCGGCACGCCCACCGCCGCGAAGGATTGCTTCATCGAGCGCGAGGGCGACACGGCGCGCTACGACCGGCCGGTCGCGGTGAGGGCTCCGACGCTCTTCCGGAAGCTTGCCGTAAAGCGCGGCTAGGGCGTTGCAGCCGCCCGCGTAGCCGGCCAACATGGGCGGACCGAAAGCGGGGCATGGGCGGATGGCAGAGCGACAAAAAGGGCCAGTCGGTTTCGACCGCGGCCTCACCAACTACGGCGATCCCGCCTTTTCGCGCTACCTTCGGCGTTCCTTCGCCCGCTCGATGGGCTATTCCGATGCCATGCTCGACCGCCCGGTGGTCGGCATCGCCTACACGCCGAGCGGCTTCAACAACTGCCACCGACACTTTCCTGAAATGCTGGAAGCGGTGAAGCGCGGCGTGCTCGCCGCTGGCGCCCTGCCGGTGCCTTTCCCGACCATCTCCCTCGGCGAGGTCTTCCTCTCGCCGACCAGCCTCAAGTTCCGCAACCTGATGGCGATGGACACCGAGGAGATGATCCGCGCCCAGCCGATGGACGCGGTCGTCCTCATGGGCGGCTGCGACAAGACCGTGCCAGCCCAGCTCATGGCCGCGATGTCGGCGGATATCCCGGCGATCGAACTGCTCGCCGGGCCGATGTCGACCTCGCGTCACCGCGGCGAGCGCCTCGGCGCCTGCACCGACTGCCGCCGTTTCTGGGCGCGTTTCCGCGCCGGCGAGATCGACGCGGAGGAAATTGCCCGGGTCGAAAGCCGGCTTGCGACCACCGCCGGCACCTGCGCCGTGATGGGGACCGCAAGCACCATGGCCTGCGTCAGCGAGGCGCTCGGCATCGCCCTGCCCAACTCGGCCGCAGCGCCGGCGGTGCATGCCGATCGGCTGCGGATCGCCGAGGAGACCGGCGCGCGCGCCGCGGCGCTCTGCGGCAGCGACCTTCGTCCCTCGCGGATCGTCACTATGGGCGCGTTCGAGAACGCGCTCCGGGTTCTTCTCGCCATCGGCGGCTCGACCAACGCCGTCCTGCATCTCGCCGCCATCGCCCGCCGCCGCGGCCTGAAGTTCGATCTGAAGAGATTCAACCAACTGTCGGAGACGACTCCGGTTCTGGTCAACCTCAAGCCGGTCGGCAGCCACTACATGGAGGATTTCTTCGCGGCGGGCGGCCTCGACGCCGTGCTGCGCGAACTGCAGCCGCTGCTCGATCTCGATGCCGTCAACGTCATGGGCGAGTCGCTGGGCGAGCGTCTGTCCCGTCCGCCCGCCGATCCGGTTGACCGCGCGGTGGTCAAGGCCCGCGACAATCCGATCGAGCCGCAAGGTGGCCTCGTTGCCCTGTTCGGATCGCTGGCGCCGGGCGGCGCCATCCTCAAGCGCTCGGCCGCCGACAAGCGCCTCCTCGAACATGCCGGGAAGGCGGTCGTCTTCACCTCGCTGCAGGATCTGGCCGCGCAGATCGACGCGCCCGATCTCGACGTGACGCCGGACGACATTCTCGTCCTTCAGAATGCCGGACCGAAGAGCGAGGCTGCGATGCCCGAGGCCGGCTACCTGCCGATCCCGAAGAAGCTCGCCCGCGCCGGGGTGAAGGACATGGTGCGGATTTCCGATGCGCGCATGTCCGGCACCGCATACGGCGCTGTCGTCCTGCACGTCACCCCGGATACCGCGAGCGGCGGTCCGCTCGCGCTCGTGCGGAATGGCGACCGGATAGCCTTGAGCGTCCGCGACAAGAAGCTCGACCTGCTCGTCGATCCCGCCGAGCTCGAGCGTCGCCGCGCCGCGATGCCGCCCGCTGCCGCGCCCGTCCGCCGCGGCTACGACCGGCTCTACCACGAGCACGTTCTCCAGGCCGACGAGGGCTGCGACTTCGATTTCTGCTGAGGATGCCGAAGTCGGAATTGGCAGGGCCTCGCCGATCCGGGGGGCCTCGTTGTCGACGCTTGATTCGCGGGTGCCCGGTCCGCGGCACCGATTACCGAAATCGGTGCCGTCCCACCCGCTCTTGCGCGCGGGCGTGCCCGGCAGGCCGTTCGCTGACGCACTGTCAGCCGATCGACAGCACCGCATGGGTAGGACACGCTCATCGCGTCCCGCGCGGACGCATCAAGAGAGGAAATGACCATCACCATGCGCAAATACCTCCTCGCTCTCTCGGCCATGGCCCTGTTGCCCCTGGGGGCGCTCGTACTGCCCGCGACCGCACAGCCGCCGTCGCTCCCGCTCGTTGCGAAGCCCGCAGGCGACGCGATCGACTTGAGCGCCATACCCGTCCAACCCGTCGTCGGCCCTCTCGCGGTCAAGGGCGTCGGCGATGACGACGAAGGTGACGACGTCCAGGCCCTCGGCAAGCGCCAGGTGCGGGGTAGTGCGGTGATCACCGGCGATCTGGAAGACGGGGATGCGGCAGTCGGGGAGCATGAAGCCGACTAGTTGCGGGTCTCGGAGACCGCCTTGATCAGGACACGGATCGGGTGATGGCCGCGATTGCGCGCTGCGTCCCTTCGACGTCCTGAACGCACGATCAGATCAGATCATCGCGAGGCCGCGCCGGCGGCCCGCCGGAAAGGCCGCATCGATCCTGGCGATTTCCGTCTCGCCGAGCCGGACGTTCCCGCCGGCATTCTCCTCCACATGCGGGAGGGTCGCCGCCTTGGGAATGGCGAACAGCGACGGACGCCGCGTCAGAAAGGCGAGTGCAATCTGGCGCGGCGTTGCGCCATGCGATCGCGCAATCTCGGCAAGCACGCGGCCTCCCTCCGAACTCGCATCCGGGAAGCGGCTATGGCCGAACGGGCTGTACCCGACGACCGCGACGCCGTGCTTCTCGCACCACGGCACAACGGCGCGTTCGATGCTTCGCTCCTGGAGATGATAGAGGACCTGATCGCAGGCGATCCGGCCTTCCCCCGCGATCGACAGAGCCTCTTCGAGGTCGTCCTCGTCGAAATTGCTGACGCCCCAAGAGCGGATGAGGCCGCGTTTCGCCAGTTCCTCGAAGGCCGCGATCGTATCGGCGAGCGGATGATGTCCGCGCCAGTGCAGCAGGTAGCAGTCGAGCCGGTCCGTGCGCAGGCGCTTCAGCGATTGCTCGCA
>DASRGK010000034.1:0-23321 GCA_035651055.1 Bauldia sp. | reverse complement strand
GGCACCGACGAGATAGGGCTCGAGCCTCTCGATGCGCGCGTATGCCGGCGCAATCGTCGCGTAGGTGTCGTGATTGATGGCGCCGCTCGGATGGAGCTGGTCGCCCACCAGACACTTCACCCCGAGGGCGACCATCTGTGCGGCCTCGTACTCGAGCGCCTGCGCTTGCTTGAAGCCGCCGAACTCGCCCCAGCTCGTATGGAACTTCCCGGTGTGGCTGACCGAATCGAAGCCGAGAAACGCCGCGTAGCGGGCACTCGACGGGAAATGGTCGTAGCCCCAGCCTCCAGTCGGGAGGCTCTCGATCTCGAGGTGCGTGTAGGCGGCAAAGCGCTGCGGTCCCTGCTTATGAATGTGGCCGCAATTGTAGAAGATGCGGATGCCGGGAAATTCCGAGCGCAGCGCCGCGCTGTTTTCGGTGCGGAAGCGTTCGTTCACCCATTCGTCCTTCTTCAGACGGTCTGCCGGGTTCTCCGGGTCGAGGCCCATGTCCTCCATCGTCGCCAGGCAGGCCGCGCAGACGCAGTCCGGCGTCAGGATGATGTCGAAGAACAGTCCCGCCGTCTTGTAGGAGGCGAGGACCTCGCGCGCCTGCGCCAGGACTTCATCGCGGTAACCCTTGTGGTTTAGGCAGATCGTGTGCCAGGCGGGGCTGAGTTGCCGTGCCGCGGAAACATCTCCGGGGATGGCGTGCTGGTAGCTGTTGGTCGCGCTGAGAGCGCGCCATTCGGGGTGGATTCGCGCCGTCCGCTCGTCCCACTGCACCGAAATGTAGACCGGCGCCTCGATGTCCGCCGCATCCAACGCGCGCAGCATGTCGCCCATGAGATCGGGTCGCGCGAGATGCGGATGCGGTGAGCCGACCTTGGTCGGATAATACGACCAGCCGTGGTGGCACTTTGCGAAGACGGTGATCGAATTGACGTGTGCAGCCTTGAGGGTGCGGACGAAATCGTCCGCATCGAACGCCGCCCCGACGTTGGCAATATGCTCGGACGTATGGAAGTCGAGATGAATCTGGCGGTAGCGAAGCGGCTTGATCTCGGCAGGCATGACTATTCCTTGGACCCGGAGGAGACGAGGGCGCCGGCAGCAAACTGGCGCTGGAAGAGGAGGAAGATGACGAGCGGAATGCTTGTCGTGACGATTGCCGCGACGGCGCGGAGGTTCCAGTTGGTGTCGTACATCCCGGAAATCTGCGCGAAGATGACCGGCAGCGGCAGTTGGGTGCGCAGGAACAGAAGCGGGATGAGCAACGAGTTCCAGCAGAACAGGAACTGCAGGATGCCGACCGCGAAGATCGGCGAAAGCATGTTGGGCAACACCACGTGGAAGAAACTCGCCAGCGGCCCGCAGCCGTCGATACGGCTCGCCTCGACGAGTTCGTGCGGGAAGTCCTCGAGGAAGTTCTTCACCAGGAAGACCGACCACGCAAAGCTCAGCCCGACATAGGGGATGAGCACCGAGGCGATGTTGTTGATCAGTCCCATCTCGCGCCACAGCGTGAACAGGGGAATGACGACGATCTGCTGCGGCAGGACGAAAGCGTTGATGATTATGATGAGCAGCGTTCGCCGGAACGGAAATTTGAGGAACTGGAATGCGTACGCGGCCGCCGGCGTGAACAGCATCGAGCCGATCGTCGCTATGCCGGCAAGCTGCAGGGATACCCAGAATCCTTCGCCGAGCTTGTACTTGCTCCACACCTGGAACCACGCGTCGAGGGTGAGTTCGACGTGGTCGAGCCGCCACCAGCCGAGCAGCGTGTCGCCCTCAGGGCGTATCGAGGTAATGACGATCCCGAGCAGCGGGATGATCCAGACGATTGAGAGCGCCCAGACCACTGCCGAAACCCAGCGCGGAGATCTTCCAATCATCGCGCACCCGCGGTCCGCTGGATGATTGCCGGCAGGGATACGATGAGAACCGCGACCAGCAGGACGAGGGTCGCGGCGGCGCCGTAGCCGAGCTTGAACTGGGTGAAGCTCTCGCGGAACATGAAGAAACCGATTGTCTCGGTGCTGCGGACCGGTCCGCCGCCGGTCAACACGTAGATCGTGTCGAAGGCACGCAGGCTTCCGAGGAGATTGATGAACAGCGCCACCCGCACACCGGGCATCGACAGCGGCGCGATCACGTGCCGCATGATTGCGACGTGCGAGGCGCCGTCGACGACCGCCGCCTCGATCACATTGCGAGGAATCGCCTGTGTCGCGGCGAAGATGAGCAGCAGCGGCAGGCCGGTCTGCGCCCAGGCGTAGGCGATGATCAGGCACCATATCGCCGTGTTCGAGTCGCCCAGCCACGGATGGGCGAATCCGCCGAGGCCGATCGCGGTCAGGATGGCGTTGAGGAGTCCCGTCGCGTCGCCGCGGAATACGCCAAGCCAGACGTAGCCCGTCACCGCCTCGGAAACGCCGAAGGCCGCGAAGATCATCACCCGCGGCACCAGCGTTTCCTTCGGCGCGAGCGCGCAGAGGAGCGCGATCAGCCAGCCGAGACCCACCGATATCGCCGTCGTGCAGGCTGTCCACAGCAGGGTGGTCGTGACCGCCCGCCGGAAATTGACGTCCTCCGAGAGTGCGATGAAGTTGCCGAAGCCGTAGAAGCGCGGCTTGGCGAGGCCGCGGATATCCCAGAAGCTCAATGCGACGGTCTGGATGACGGGATAGACAACGGCGAAGCCGAAGAGGACCAGTACCGGCAGCAGCAGCAGATAGGCCGTCGGGGCATCGGCAAGCCAGCCCCGCAGGGAGGCGAGCAATCGCGCACCTCCCTGGGAGCCTGAAGGAATGCCGGTCCGCGAGCCGCGCGAACGAAGCGCGACTTCCTCCATCAGTCGAACGTCTTTGCCTTGGCTTCAATCGCCTGGGTCACGGCGTCGATGTTTGCGTCGCTCGGATCCTGAAGGAATTTCTGCAACTGAACCCGATATTCGTCGACGAGGTCGCCCGGCAGGAGGTCGCCGAGGACGAACTGGACATTGGCGGTCGCGACCGCGTTTGCCGAAGCCTGCATGACCGGACCGTAGAGCGACTTGTCGACCTTGTTGCTCGGCGAGGCGAGGCCATGACTTGCGATGATGTTCGCGGCGTCGGCGGTCGTCACCCACGCGAGAAAGGCATCGGCAGCCGCGGGGTTTGAGCCTCCGGTGAGGCCGGAGAATTCCTTGGAATCGACGGACGAAACGTTGTCGTATCCGGCTCCCATGGCCGGGAACTGCTGGATCGAATAGTCGACGCCTTCCTTGAGTTTGTCGACCGAACGCGCCCGATCATTGTTCCACATTCCGATCATCTGGTAGCCGTAGGTGCCTTGCAGGAACACGGCGTCCGAGGCGTTGTCCCAGTCCATTGCCAGCATGCTTTCGGCGGATCCGCAGCAGCCGGCCTTGAGCAGCTCGGCCCACTTCTTGAGCGTGTTCTTCACCGAGGCGTCCGTCCACGGGATCTTGTGAGCCGCCAGATCGGACGACTTCTGCACGCCGTTGAGGTGCTCGTAGATCGACTCGAACCACTCGGTGTGCGACCAGACCTTGGCGCCGACCGCGATCGGGGTGATCCCCGCGTCCTTGAGCTTCTTGAGGCTGGCGATGAACTCGTCCCAGTTGGCCGGCTGTTTGTCGATGCCCGCCTTCTTCATGGTGTCCGTCTTGTAGAACATCGCGCTGCGGTCACCGAACGTATAGGTGATGCCGTAGAGCTTGCCGTCGGTCGATCCGAGGGCCTTCCACGAGTCGGACAGATTCTCGCCGATCTTGGCGCTTTCCCAGAGCGGGCCGAGGTCACGAAGCATGTTCGCGTCGGCGAGTTCCTTCCGGAACGCCGGCCATGTGTTGACGAACAGATCCGCCTTCTCGCCCGACTGCAATGCCGCGCGAATGGCGCCGCGTTGATCACCCTGAGTGGTCAGGTTGATCTCTTTGAAGTGGACGTTGGGATAGGCCTTCATGAAGCCCTCCTCCAGCGCCCGGATCATGTCCTGCTCGTTGCCGCTCGCCCAGTCGAGCAACACCAGATCGCCGCTGACATCGGCGGCGCGAACGGAGGCCGCCGACAGGAGAACCACGGCAGCGCTTGCGGCAAGCATCGAACGCCGGTGAATCCCGGCGCCTTTCAGCATCAACATCCTCTCCTCCCTTGCAGACGCCTTGATCGGCGTTTCAACTAACTTGAAACGTTATCATTTTAGTTGCCTTCTGCAAGCGACGCGTGTCGGATGGAGCCCGCCGCGGTGGCCTTGGCCTCGCGGCGCAAGGAGTCGCCCCGTGCGCGGAGTGCAGCTGGCAATCTTCTCCAAGCCCTGGACGAGCGCCATCGAAGCGGTTGCCGACCGGGTGGCCGAGCTTGGCGCGCAGGCGGTGGAGCTGCCGATTCGCGCCGGGTATCAGGTCACCCCCGAAACCGTCACCGCGAGGCTCCCGGAAGCGGTGCGCGCCCTCGCCAGCCGGGCCCTCTCGATCTGCAGCGTCGCCGCGCCGCTCGACGAGGCCATCATCATTGCGTGCGGCGAAAATGGGATCCCGATCGTTCGCACGATGGTGCCAGTCGAACTCAGCCACGCCGGTTACGCTGAGACGATCTCCCGGCAACGCGCCCGCTACGATGAACTCCTGCCGCTCCTCGAAGCGACCGGCGTCCGCATCGGCGTTCAGAACCACTCAGGCTACGCCATCGGCAGCGCCATCGGCCTCTACCATCTCATCGAGCCCTATGACCCGCGCCACGTCTGCGCCATCCTCGACATGGCCCATTGCAGCATCGCCGGCGAGCCCCTCGAATTGTGCGTCGACCTGCTCTGGCAGCGCATGCCGGGCCTGATCAATTTCAAGAGCGCTTTCCGCGAACGCGCCAACGGACCAGAGGAAGCCGAAGCCGTCTACCGCACCCACTGGACAACGGCGCGACACGGCGCCTTCTCGTGGGCGGCGCTGGTGAGCGAACTCCGCCGCCGAAACTTCACCGGCACCTTCGTCCTGCCGGCGGAATATTCCAGTCCGGCCGGCGAGCCTCAGCGAATGGGCGATGATGTCCTGCCTTTCCTGTCGCACGACATCGCTTATTTGCGTTCTCTTGTCGAAGGCGAGTGGGCGGGCACCTGACAAAAGGGCCGGGGATAATGATCGAGGGGCGCAAAGTCCGACTCTGCATGATCGGCGCAGGCATTTTGGCGAACAACGTCCACTACCCGTCGCTGGCTACCTTCGACGACGTGGAGATCGTCGGCGTCATCGAGACCCGCGCGGACCGGCTGCAGGCCACGTGCGACCGGTTCGGGATACCCGAACCGGCCCGGTTTCTCAGCCGCTCGGACACCGACTATCAGCACGTGCTGACGGCGCTGAGACCCGATGGGGTCTATGTCATTGGTCAGCCCGAGGTCATGTACCCGATCTGGCAATGGTGCCTTGGCGAGGGGTTCAACCTCTTCATTGAAAAGCCGATGGGCCTGACCACGCACCAGGCGGAGGCGCTCGCCTACCTCTCCGAGCGCGGCAAACTCATCACCCAGGTCGGTCACCAGCGCCGTTCGGCGCCCATCCTGCGGAAGACAAAGGCCCGCTTGCTCGAAAAGGGCCCGATCGTTCACGGCGTGGTGGAATTCTTCAAATGCGACATGGTCCCGATGCTCACGGTGCGTGACCGGATGATGGATGACGGGACTCATGCCGTCGACACGGCGCGTTGGATTTGCGGCGGCGAGGTGATCGCGGTTGAGAGTACCTGTCGGCGCATCGGCGTCCCCGACATAAACTGGTTCGGCGCGACGCTGCATTTCGACACGGGCGCGACGTGCTTTGTCGTGTGCAACTGGGCCTCGGGCCGTCGGGTGTTCCGCGTCCAGATGCACGTGCCCGGCGGCTATGCCGACGTCGAGGTCGAGGCTGAGGCAAGAATCTATCTGGACAACAATTATGCGGGCGAGACGCTGACGACGCAGCAGGCGGCGGGGAGCGACAGGAGTTTTGTTTTCGGCGGGTTCGCCAGCAAGAGCAGGGAATTCGTCGACTCGCTGAAGAGCGGCACCAGCGTCTGTTCTTCCCCCTTCAGCGACACGGTGAAGACGATGCGCATTTGCGAGACGATCCTCTCGCAAGCAAACCGGCTGGGCAGCCGGCCGGGCTGATCCACAATTTGGAGCCCGCGTAAAACGCGCTGAGCTCGCAAACCCTGGGACTGGCCGATTGACTCCGATTACCTCGCCGCGGGCGCGTCTGTTTCCCGATTCCTCCCGATATACGTGACTTCGGCAGGAGCCAGTAACGGCAAGGACGCGCGCTCGATCCGCTCCAGCGTGTCGGCAATGTTCGAATAATCGGGCGGCGGATCCAGCCGATCGATCTGGTAGCGCCACCATGCGACCGTCTGGAGGCGATCGATCGTTCTCTCGTCGAAGCGAAACCGTAGCACCTGCGCCGGGACGCCGGCGACAACCGCGTAAGGCGGAATGCCTTTGGTGACCACCGCGCCTGCCCCTACCACGGCGCCGTTGCCGATCGTGATGCCGGGCATCACGATCGCCCTGAGGCCAATCCAAACGTCATGCCCAATCTGAACCCGGTGATGCTCGTCGGGTTCGCCACCGATTTCGGGGTGCGTGCTCAGTCGATCGGTTCGATGAGTCCGCGCGCCGATCGCAACGCCATCGGCGATGGAGCAATAGCGGCCGATGTCGGATGAGAAGACCTGGGCGGAACCGCCGAAATAGCTGCGCGCTCCGACTGAGCAATCGCCGTGGAAATATACTGGGGCGCCCGCAACGAGAGTCCCCTCGACCCTGACCGTGCCTCCCTCGACTCGGGCGAGCTCTATCCGCTCGGTCGAGCGCCACAATGCCCGCCAGGCCTTGGAAAGCCGTGACACCAAATGCGTCCTCCGCCAGACTGATCCTGACTACATACAAACCAACGGCCGGCGGAAGACGTGCCCGAACCTTCGTCCCGGCTTCGATGGGCAAAAAACCGGGGGGCAACGTGGTCTTGCCGGCTGGCTTCAGGCGACAAGAGAAAGGCCCGCGGAAGATGCGTTCCCTCGATGCAGAGGGGTCGTCCGGGTCCCGCTTTGGCCTAACCATGCCCCATGTTTAAGCGCCCGATCATTCCCGGCATAATTCTGCAACCATGCTTCGCTTGAACTCCCGCTCCCTGCTCAACGATCTCTTGAGGAAGCTTGGCCTGATCCTGCCGGCGGAAGGCGTCTCCGACTATATTGTCGGAGCGGTAGCCGAACCTCACCCACATCCCGGTGACTACAGCATCGCGCCTTTCGACAAACGACCCATTCGCCACATGGGTACGCGCCCGAATGGCTGGGTGCGCATTTTTCTTGGCGACCTTCGGCTGGAATATGCGACCGGGCTTATCTATTCCGGCGTCAGGCCGGTCTTCGATTCGACCGATGGTCTGCACGCAGACATTCCTCCGACCAACCCCCTTGCCATCTTCGGCCGGGGCGCTCGGCAGGTCGAGAAAGCAATCGTGCTCCATTCCCGCTATGAGGGCTCCTATTACCATTTCCTGTTCGACGTCGTTCCAAAGCTGGAAATCATTGACCGGGCCGGAATCGCACCCGCTGTCCCGGTAATCGTGACGGAAGACCTTGCCGCCAAGAAATTCTTTGTCGAGGCCACCCAGCTTGGGCTCTTCGGACCTCGACCGGTAATCGTGCAGGGAAAGAAAGAAATCATTGCGGCGCGCGAGCTGTATGTCGTCAGGCCCGATGCCTATACCGAGCGTCAGCTGAGTTTCCCGGCAAAGCGTCTCGGAGGCATTGCCGACCCGCGAGGGCGTGATCGGCTCTACATATCCCGGAGCGGCGTGCCGGGTACGAGCCGGCAGATCGTCAATGAAGGAGACTTGGTCGCGCGCCTGCGGGAACTTGGTTTTTCGCTGGTCGATCCCGGAAGGTATCCTCTGGCCGATCAGATGGCCCGTTTTGCGCGCTCAAGCATTGTCGTGGGGCCCCATGGCGCCGGCCTCGCAAACATCCTGTTCCGCTACGGGGCCCCTATGGCCCTTGTCGAAATGATCAACCCGGCAAAGAAATATCATCATCATTTTTTCCAGATATCCGCGCATAGCGGATATTTCTATCGCGCCACGCTGAACACTGGAGAGCGCGGTGACGAGCAGTTCGCCTCGGCGAGTGCGGATGTTGATGCAGTGATCGCAGCGGTCGAGGAGGCGATTGAATGGGAATCGTCCGTGTATAAAGGCTCGATCGCCTGACCGGAGGCTCAGGCGAGTTTCGGAATAAACGCTAGAAGGCTCCGGCGAGGTGGACGATGCCCATAACGAGAACGGTGGCAGCTATTGCCTGCGTGGTCGCTGTCATAAGTCTAAGCCTTGGCGCAGCCTGGGCCCAGGTCGACACTCGATCTCTCCTGGTTGGCCGGTGGGAGAACAGCATCGAGCCCTCCTTTGACAACGTCCCGATTATCACCGAGATCGTCTACGCCGAGGATGGCACCTACTCCGGCATCCGGCGTACGAAGATGGGCGAGATCTCACGGACCGAGGTGATCGAGGGAACCTGGTCGGTCGAGAAACATGGAGAGTTCGATTTCACCATTTTCCGCCACCCTAGAGATGGAGGACCAATGGAGAGCGAACTCTTGGAGTGGGATGATCCGAACTCGATGACGGCGGACGAGGAGACAGGTGTCTACCAGAGGGCCGCACCTCAACCGGAGGATCCCTATGGATCGTCAATACCTGAGGAGTAGTGGCCAATAGGGCCTTATCTGGACGCCGCGAAAGCATCCCGCCTCCCCGAGAGTGGAATCGCGGGAGGACGCCCTCCAATTCGGCCTCGCAGTAGGCGAGAAGTTCGAGATCGCGATCCCGAATGCGGCGTCCCGTCACGACGAAGCGCTGCAACATGAGCCGGATCGAATCACTCCCCTCGACACTGATTCCCTTGGCGTCGGTCTCGCGCCAGCGCGCTCCGTCTTTCAGCCAGAGAGATCGCGGCGATGACAGACTCGCGCGTCGCCGGTGGTTCACGGACTTGGCAAGGCGTTGCTGGCGGAGAGGGTGGGATTCGAACCCACGGTACGCTTGCACGCACACCGGTTTTCGAGACCGGCCCAATCGACCACTCTGGCACCTCTCCGGCGGTCGCGAGCGCGGGACCATATATAAGCCGTCCTGCGGGAACAAGCCGGATCGCCCGCGGCGGACCGCCCTTTTTGGATGGAGGCACCTCGTTCCGGCGTCTTTTCTTGACAGGTCGCCCGCCATACCTATAGTGCGCGCCGGTTCGGGGACCGGGCGACGGTCAGGTTCCCCAAAATTCTGAACACTCTGGCTGGCGGCCCCGGTTCGCGCATGGACCGGCAGGAATAGGCTCCCTTCATGTTCGCAGTGATCAAGACCGGCGGCAAGCAGTACAAGGTCGCCGCCTCCGACCTAATCGAGGTTGAGAAGCTCGCCGGCGCAGCCGGCGACGCCGTCTCCTTCGGCGAGGTCCTCATGGTCGGCGGCGACAGCGGCGTCACCATGGGCGCCCCGTTCGTCGGTGGCGCTAGCGTGACGGGCGAGATCGTCGCGCAGGCGCGCACCCCCAAGATCCTGGTCTTCAAGAAGCGGCGCCGGCAGAATTCCAAGCGCAGCCGCGGCCATCGCCAGCACCTGACGACCGTGCGCATCACCGAGATTTTGACGGACGGCAAGGCGCCCGCCTCCCGCGCCGCCGGGTCCGAGCCGGCCGCCAAGCCCGCGCGGAAGTCCCGCGCCAAGGCCGCCTCGGCCGAAGCCGCTGCACAGTAAGGAGAACCCGCCATGGCCCACAAGAAAGCAGGCGGTTCGTCGCGCAACGGCCGCGATTCCGCGGGGCAGCGCCTCGGCGTGAAGCGCTTCGGCGGCCAGAGCGTGCTCGCCGGCAATATCCTCGTTCGCCAGCGCGGTACGAAGTGGCGCCCCGGCACCGGCGTCGGCGTCGGCAAGGACCACACCATCTTCGCACTCATGGACGGAATCGTAGCCTTCGACACCAAAGCCAACGGACGCTCCTACGTGTCGGTCCGTCCGGCCGCCACCACGGAAAAATAGCCGGCAGAACTCACCGCCGGCGTCTCATCGACCCGGCGAGATCAGCGGTTTTCAGGGGGAGATGGGGCGCCATCTCCCCTTTTCTTTTTCGCCGCCGATCGGAGGATGCCATGCGGGACGGAGAGACGGAGGAAGCCTGGAGCTTCCGGGAGACGATCGCGACGCCCAGACTGAACCTCCGCCGCCCCGATGCCGGCGACCAGGCGACACTGCGGGCCATCGCCGCCAACCGGCGGATCGCCGAGAGCCTTGCCGCTTCGCCCTGCGCCAACGGCAATGTCGCCCTGGCCATCGTCGAGCGCGCTTCGGGCAGCGTCATCGGCGGCGCCGGCATGGTTCCACTGGCCGACCGCGCGGCCACCGCCGAGATCGGCGCCTTCCTCGCCGAATCCTGGTGGGGCAAGGGGTACGGCACCGAAGCGATCCAGAGCCTCGTCGAGCATGTCTTTGCCGATGGCCGCTTCGTCACCATCTGGGCGGCCTGCCGCGCGACAAACCCGTCGGCCCGGCGCGTCATGGAGAAGTGCGGCTTCCAGTTCCGCGGCGCCGGCATGGTGCGGGCGCCGGCGCCGGTCGGGGCCGTGCCGGTCGAACGCTACATGCTCGACCGCCGCAACTGGGAGAGTCTGATGGCCTGGGGTGCGGCCTTGCGAGGGAGGAGAGCGTCCGATGTTTCACGCACGCACGACGCTGCCTGAGACGACCTCGATCTACACCGAGCGGCTGGTCCTGCGCCCGCTGGCGGCGTCCGACTTCGGCGACCTCGTCGCCGAGGTCAACGATTTCGCCGTGACCCGCATGCTGGCGAAGGTCCCCTACCCCTACGGCCGCCGGGAGGCCGAGGCGTTCCTCGCCCACGTCGCCCGGACCCGCAACGAGCTCGCCCTGATGATCGCAAGGGGCGGCAAGGTCATCGGCGGCATCGGCGCCTCCAGCCTCGATGGCCGCGCCGAATTCGGCTACTGGCTCGGCCGGGCGCATTGGGGAAAGGGCTACGCCACCGAAGCGGCGCGGGCGTTCCTGTCCTTCGTCTTCGACCTCCTAGGCCTGCCGGAGCTGCATTCCGGCGTCTTCATCGACAATCCCGCCTCGCTGCGCGTCCAGGAGAAGCTCGGATTCCGCCAGGTCGGCCGGCGGCTTGTCCCGTGCCTTGCCCGCGGCGAGAGTGTCGAACATATCGACACGCTGCTGACGCGCGCCGAATTCGAACGGGTGCGGCAATGAAGTTCCTCGACCAGGCGAAGGTCTATATCCGCTCCGGCGACGGCGGTAACGGCGTCGTTTCCTTCCGCCGCGAGAAGTTCATCGAGTTCGGCGGGCCGGACGGCGGCGATGGCGGCCGCGGCGGCGATGTCTGGGTCGAGTGCGTCGACGGCCTCAACACGCTCATCGACTACCGCTACCAGCAGCATTTCAAGGCCGACCGCGGCGCCGACGGCGCCGGCCGCAACATGGCCGGCGGCAAGGGCAAGGACGTTGTCCTTCGCGTTCCCGTGGGCACCGAGATCCTCGAAGAGGACAACCAGACCCCGATCGCCGACCTCACCGAGGTCGGCCAGCGCGTCCTCCTCGCCACCGGCGGCAATGGCGGCTTCGGCAACGCGCATTTCAAGTCGTCGACCAACCGCGCCCCGCGCCGCGCCAATCCCGGCAAGGAGGGCAGCGAGCGCTGGATCTGGCTGCGCCTGAAGCTCATCGCCGATGCCGGACTGGTCGGGCTTCCCAATGCCGGCAAGTCAACCTTCCTTGCCGCCGTCTCCTCGGCCAAGCCCAAGGTCGCGGATTATCCCTTCACCACGCTGCACCCGAACCTCGGCGTGGTCAGCGTCGGCGGGCGCACCTTCGTCCTCGCCGACATACCCGGTCTCATCGAAGGTGCCCATGAAGGCGCCGGCCTCGGCGACCGTTTCCTCGGCCATGTCGAGCGGACCCGCGTCCTCCTCCACCTCGTCGACGCCACCGGGGAGAATCCCGCCGCCGCCTACCGCACGATCCGGAGCGAACTCGCCGCCTACGGCCACGGCCTCGACGAGAAGCCGGAGATCGTCGCGCTTTCCAAGGTCGACGCCCTCACCAAGGCCGCTCGCGACAAGGCCGCCCGGGCGGTCGCCAGGGCGGCCGGGAAGCCGCCTCTCCTTCTCTCCGGCGTGTCGGGCGAGGGCGTCGACACGGCCCTCCAGATGATCCTCCGGGCCATCCTTGCGGCGAAGACCGCCGACCCGAACACGGTGCCGGCGGAGGAAGTGGAAGCCTGGCGGCCCTGAAGTGCAGACGCAACTGTTGGTCGGCGGTCGGGCTTGCTAAGGTAGCCCCAGGAGACAGAAGCGCCTCTGTATTCGGAGCGATGAAGCGTACGAGATCGCGTCGCGATGGTCGAAAGCGCTCGGAATACCGATGACTCACATAGTGAAGTTCGCGCTCCTCGAGTATGCGGAAGGGAAAGGTGAAGAACTCACCGAAGCGAACCACATCTTCATGGGAAAGATTCGGACGTTGCGGCGACTGTATTTTGAAGGCGGTAGGGTCCCGCTTTAGGCGGAATAGGTCTCTTTCGGATCGCCCGTGACCCCCAAGCTCGATTCCTTTCGCCGGATCGTCGTCAAGATCGGCTCCTCTCTCCTCGTCGACAGCCAAGGGCTGAAGGCGGCCTGGCTCGATTCGCTTGCCGCCGACCTCGCCGGTCTCGCCGCCGGCCGCCGCGACCTCCTCGTCGTCTCCTCGGGCGCGATCGCGCTCGGCCGCCGTGTCCTCGACCTGCCTTCCGGCACCCTCCGCCTGGAGGAAAGCCAGGCCGCCGCCGCGATCGGCCAGATCGCGCTCGCCCGCGCCTATGCCGAGACGCTGCAGCGCCACGGCTTCGTCGCCGGCCAGATTCTCCTGACGCTGGGCGATACCGAGGAGCGCCGCCGCTACCTCAATGCCCGCTCCACCATCGGCACCTTGCTCCGCCTCGGCGCCATCCCGGTCATCAACGAGAACGACACGGTCGCGACCAGCGAGATCCGCTACGGCGACAACGACCGGCTCGCCGCCCGCGTCGCCACCATGATGGGCGCCGACCTGCTCGTTCTTCTGTCCGACATTGACGGCCTCTACACCGCCCCGCCGGCCTCGAACGCCGATGCCCGCCACCTCCCTGTCGTCGAGAAGATCACGCCCGAGATCGAGGCGATGGCCGGCAGCGCCGGCTCGGAACTGTCGCGCGGCGGCATGCTGACCAAGATCGAGGCGGGCAAGATCGCGACCGCTGCCGGCACCGCGATGGTGATCGCAAGCGGCCGCGAGCCGAACCCGATCCGCCGCATCGCCGAGGGCGCCGCCTGCACGTGGTTCCTGCCGGAGAGCAATCCGGTCACGGCGCGCAAGACCTGGATCTACGGCCGGCTGGAGACGCGCGGCTCGCTCACCATCGATGACGGCGCCGTGCGTGCGCTCCGCGGCGGGAAGAGCCTTCTCCCCGCCGGCGTCAGGAAGGTCGAGGGACGCTTCCAGCGCGGCGATGCCGTGGCGATTCTGGGACCGAACGGCGAGGAGATCGGCCGCGGCCTCGTTGCCTACGACATGAACGATGCGGAGCGTCTGGCCGGCCGCAACAGCCGCGAGATCGAAACGCTCTTAGGCTTCGCCGGCCGCGCCGAGATGATCCATCGCGACGACATGGCGCTCCGCGGCGAGTAGCCCCGCCTGTCATCCCCGCCGAAGCGGGGACCCGGTAACCGAGACCGTGCTGTCGCGAAGGCGTAGCCCTGGATCAACCGTCCGGGCGCCCCCGCACCTTATCCGACTGTGCCTGCCGACGCTCGAGCTGCGCCCGGATCAGATCATAGGACCGGCGCAGGAGCGCGATGGCGTGCTCCGTATCCGCCGCCGTCTTCAGGCGGAAGCTGATCCAGCCGCTCTCCGGCAGGACGTGATGCGGCTCTGCCGCCCCTGAGGAGACCAGTTCGTCCTTTACGCGCCGGGGAAATGGCACGTCGAGCAGCCGGTCCCCGTGCAGGTGGCCGATTTCGCGCTCTCCCACTCGAAACTCGACGGCGCCAAAACGATGCGGCGCGGCGGTCACACCCGGCATTTGCAGCATCGCGGTACGGATGGCTTCGGAGGGCGTCATTGCCTCGACATAGGAAGCCGGGCAGCCGATTTCATCCCTCGGCCCTTCGGATCGATCGCGATGGAACCCGGCTCCCTCAGGCGCCGCCGTTTCCCGGCGGCACGGCCTTCTCCGGTCAGCCAACCCCATCCTTTTGCCCGCTACCCCATAGCGAACCCTCGCCCGGTCCGGGCGTTACAGCACCCGGGGTTTTCCCTGCTGGAAACTCGGATGCGTCCGACCGGTCTCTCCGCCGATATCCACCTTCACGGCCCGCTGCCGCCGAGCACGGTTCACCTCTGCGTCGACATGCAGCGCCTGTTCGGGCCGGAAGGGCCGTGGGCGACGCCCTGGCTCGAACGGACGCTCCCGAGGATCGTTGCGCTTGCCGCGCGCGACCCTGCCCGCACGATCTTCACCCGCTTCATCCCGCCGCTTCACGCCGAGGACCTGCCCGGCATGTGGCAGCGCTACTATCGCCGCTGGCGAAACGTGACGCGGGCGTGCCTCGATCCGGCCCTCCTCGAACTCCTGCCCGAGCTTGCCCCGCTGGTCCCGCCGGCGACGGTCATCGACAAGCCGGTCTATTCCCCTTTCACCGGCTCCGGCCTGCTCGCGCATCTGCGCGAGCGCGGCGCCGACACGCTCGTCGTCAGCGGCGCGGAGACCGATGTCTGCGTCCTCGCCACCGTCCTCGGCGCGGTCGATCACGGCTATCGCGTCGTCGTGGTCACCGATGCGATCTGCAGTTCGTCGGACACCGGTCACGACGCCCTGCTCACGCTCTACCGCGGCCGTTTCAGCGAGCAGATCGAGATCGCGGACACCGCCGCGGTGCTTGACCTCTGGCCGCAATAGGAGCGAGGGGCGAACTTCCCGCTCGATGCGAATGCAAGAATTGAATCGCCTCGCTAGCCGCGGTCAATCGAGCAGTTCGTCGGCGGGCACGCCCAGTTCCCGGGCCAGTTCCTCGAGTTCCTGCCTGCTCGGCGCGGCGTAGTTCGATCCTCGCTCGATCAGTTCGAGATGTGCCGGGTCCATGCGCACCCGGGCGGCGAGTTCGTTGATCGACAGGCCGCGCTCGGTGCGGATCTGATGGAGCTTGACGAAAATCCCGCCGGACGATCTCGCCGGCGCGGCGCTGGTCGGTCCGCTCATGCCGGTAGAACGGCGGGCGCCCGCTCTCGTTCCCGGCATCGGCGCGCTCAAGCGTCGCATGCGGCAGCACGATCGCGGCACCATCGCGGTCTTCTCGACCTCGGATGTGCTCGATTCGGTTCTGGCCCGCCTGAAGCCCCTTGCCCGCAACCTCCAGGTCGAGGAGCAGACCGTCACCCGCCTGCCGGACGGCGGGGCTGTCTATGGCATTCGTCTGAGGGTCACCTGGCTCGCAGATCCGGCGCGGGCGGCCGCGCCGCCGTTCGTCGCCCTGGCGTCCGAGATGCCGGGTGTGACCCGCGTCGAATGGCAGGGCTAGGGCCGAAGGACGGCGCCCGTCAGGCGCGGCGGTTGCGCCGCGCGAACCGGTTGACCGAGCGTGCCGGCTTCCCGAAGAGGCGGTCGACAATGGTGGCGGCTACCGTGGCAATGAACGACAGGGCAAATATCTTCTTGAACATCGGGGAGCTCCGGTCTGGATCCGTCAGACAACGGACCGCGACCGTCCCTGGTTCCGTCAGACCTCGGGCGGCAGTTCCAGTTCGGCAGGCTTGGCCAGCTTCTGCTCGCGGAAGAAGATGAAGAGCCCGGCCCCGATGATAATCGCCGCCCCGAGAAGCATCGGCCATTCCGGCACGTCGCCGAAGACCAGGTAGCCGAAGAGGATCGCCCAGACGATGAGCATGTACTGGTAGGGCACGACCACCGATGCCGGCGCGAGCTTCAGCGAGCGGTTGACGCAGACGATCGCAGTGATCGCGGCCACGCCGAGGAGGAGGAGGAGCAGCCCGTCATACCAGTGCGCGAGGGGCACGAAGACGAACGGCGTGCCGATCAGCCCGAGGATCAAGGCGGCTGCCGTCTGCCATCCCGCCATCACCGAGTCGGGCGTGCCGCGGAGCGTCCGCGTGATGATCAGGAAGACGGCGTAGAAGATGCTGCCGGTGCAGGCGATGAGCGCCGGCCATCCGAACGAAGCCGTGGTCGGGCGAAGCGCAATCACCACCCCGGCAAAGCCGACGAGCACGGCCGTCCACCGCCGCCAGCCGACCCGCTCGCCGAGGAAGAGCGCGGCGAGCACGGTGACGTAGATCGGCCCCGCCAGGTAGTAGGTCATCGCGTCGGCGAGCGGCAGGTAGCGGACCGCGGCGTAGAAGGCGGCGACTTCGAGCGTGGCGAGCAGCGCGCGGAGCGCCTGCAGCCGCGGCCGCTCGACCCTGACCGCTTCTCGCCATCCCACCCGCGCGATCGCCGGCGACAGGACGAGGAGCGCCGCGAAGCTGCGGAACAGCAGGATCTGCGGCGCGTCGTAGCGCCCGGCCAGCCATTTGCCGAGCACGTCGTTCACCGAAAACAGGAAGATCGCCAGCACCATGAGACCGATGCCGGCCGGAATGTTCTGGTTCTGCGGCGGTGCGGAAGCGTTTGACATGGCGGGTCACAGGGAATAGCCGAGCGGCGTTCCGCCCGCCACCCGGCGCAGCCGTATTCCACCGGCGCGCGCCGGGCTAGGATCGGAGCCCGCTTCCGAGGGTATGACCATGAGTCTCGCCGAAGCCGACAGGAGAAGCGCCGCGCCGCTTGCCGAGGAGATGGCGGCGCTTGGCCGCGAGGCGCGCACCGCGCTCCGACGCCTGTCGGTCGCCACCACCGCCGAGAAGAATGCCGCGCTCCGCGGCATGGCCTCGGCGATCCGCGCCAACGCCGCCTCGATCCTCGCCGAGAATGTGCTCGACGTTGCCGAAATGCGCGGCGCCGCAGCCTCCTTCCTCGACCGGCTGACGCTGACGCCGAAGCGGATCGAGGCGATGGCCGCCGGCATCGACGAGATCGCCGCCCTGCCCGATCCGGTCGGCGCCGTCACCGCCGCCTGGGACCGGCCGAACGGGCTCCATATCGAGCGGGTGCGCACGCCGCTCGGCGTCATCGGCGTCATCTACGAGAGCCGCCCGAACGTTACCGCCGATGCCGGCGCCCTCTGCCTCAAGGCCGGCAACGCCGCGATCCTCCGCGGCGGCTCGGATTCGTTCCGCTCGTCCGCCGCCATCCATCGCTGCCTGGTCGAGGGTCTCACCGAGGCCGGACTTCCCGCGGCGGCGATCCAGCTTGTCCCGACCCGCGACCGCGCCGCCGTCGGCATGATGCTCGCCGGGCTCGGCGGGTCGATCGACGTGATCGTGCCGCGCGGCGGCAGGAGCCTCGTCGGCCGCGTCCAGGAGGAAGCCCGCGTTCCGGTCTTCGCCCACCTCGAAGGCGTCTGTCACGTCTTTGTCGACCGCGCCGCCGACCTCGCCATGGCGAAGCGGATCGTCGTCAACGCCAAGATGCGCCGCACCGGGGTCTGCGGCGCCGCCGAGACGCTGCTCGTCGACCGCGCCGTCGCCGCCACCCATCTGACGCCGCTGCTTGCCGCATTGGCCGAGGCCGGTTGCGCCATCCGCGGCGACGAGGCGGTGCAGGCGGCGTTTCCGGCCGCGACGCCGGCGACGGAAGCCGACTGGTCGACCGAGTATCTCGATGCCGTCATTTCGGTGAAGATCGTCGACGGGCTCGACGCCGCCATCGCCCATATCGAGCGCTACGGCACGCATCACACCGATGCGATCGTCACCGCCGACCCGAAGTCCGCCCGGAAGTTCCTCGCCGAGGTCGACAGCGCCATCGTCCTGCACAACGCCTCGACCCAGTTCGCCGACGGCGGCGAGTTCGGCATGGGCGCCGAGATCGGCATCGCCACCGGCCGCCTCCACGCCCGCGGCCCGGTCGGCGTCGAGCAGCTCACCAGCTTCAAGTACCGCGTGCGCGGGTCGGGCCAGGTCCGCCCCTGAGCGGCGCACCGGCGAGCCTCGCCAAGGCCCGTCCGGCTCGATCCGGCGCCCGTCCTCAGAGAAAGCTCTGCGGGTCGATATCGACCTGGACCCTGAGCCCGCCTCGCTCCGGCGGCGCCGCGGCAAGCCAGGCCCGGATATAGGCCTGCATGTCGGCGCTCCGCGGCGATTGCAGGAGCAGGCGGAACCGGTGCCGCGCCCGCACCACCGCAAGCGGCGCTTCCGCCGGGCCGAGCACCGTGATCGTCTCGCTCGCCGGCGCCGCGCGGCGGATCGCGCTGGCATAGCCGAAGGCCGAGGCCCGGTCCGGCCCGGAGACGACCAGCGCCGCGAGGCGTCCGAAGGGCGGCAGCTGCGCCCGCCGCCGTGCCTCGATTTCGCGCGCGTAGAACGCCTCGCGGTCGCCCGAGACGATGGCCGCGATCACCGGGTTCTGCGGATCCCAGGTCTGGACCAGCGCCCGGCTGGCGCCGCCGGCCCGCCCCGCGCGGCCCGTCACCTGTGACAGCAACTGGAACGTCCGCTCCGCCGCGCGCATGTCGCCGAAGGCGAACCCGAGGTCGCCGTCGACCACGCCGACCAGCGTCAGCATCGGGAAATTGTGGCCCTTGGCGACCAGCTGCGTGCCGATGACGATATCCGCCTCGCCCCGCGCGATCGCCGCGATCTCCTCGCGCATGCGGGCAACGCCGCCCGGCATGTCGCTGGAGAGGACGGTAGTCCGCGCCGCCGGGAACCGCGCCGCGATTTCCTCCGCGAGCCGCTCGACGCCCGGCCCGACCGGCGTCAGGCTCTCCGTGTCGCCGCAGGCGGGGCAGGCCGTCGGGCGTTTCTCCGAGTGGCCGCAATGATGGCAGAGCAGCACCCCGCGGAAGCGGTGCTCGACCAGCCAGGTCGAGCAGTTCGGGCACTGGAAGCGGTGTCCGCAGGTCCGGCAGAGCGTCAGCGGCGCGTAGCCCCGCCGGTTGAGGAAGAGGAGCGTCTGCTCCCCGGCCGCGATCGCCTCGCCGATTGCCTTGACCAGCGGGGGCGCCAGAAACCGGCCCCGTTCCGGCTGCGCCGCGCGCAGGTCGATCGCCGCGATCTCCGGCAGGCTGGCGCCCTGGTAACGGTCGTTGAGCACGATCCGCGCATAGCGGCCGGCATCGGCATTGACCCGCGATTCGAGCGAGGGCGTCGCCGAGGAGAGCACCACCGGGAACTTCCCCAGCGACCCGCGCACCACCGCCATGTCGCGGGCGTTGTAGAAGACGCGTTCCTCCTGCTTGTAGGCGAGGTCGTGCTCCTCGTCGACGATGACGAGGCCGAGGTTGCGGAAGGGCAGGAAGAGCGCCGAACGCGCCCCGACCACGACTTTGGCCGATCCGTCGCTTGCCGCCCGCCAGACCCGCTCGCGCGTTCGCGGCCCGACCTCAGAGTGCCATTCCGCCGGTTTCGCCCCGAAGCGGCGCTGGAAGCGCTCGAGGAATTCCGCCGTCAGTGCGATTTCCGGCAGGAGGATCAGCACCTGCTTGCCTTGCGCCACCGCCGCGCCGACCGCCTCGAAATAGGTCTCGGTCTTCCCCGATCCGGTGACGCCGTCGAGAAGCGTCACGGAAAACGCATTGGCCGCGACCGCGGCACGCAGCTTCACCGCCGCTTCCGCCTGTTCGCGGTTGAGCCGCGGCTGGGCATGGGCCGGGCTGGGCTGGCGCGGCAGCGCCGCCGGCATCTCGACCCTGACCAGCGTGCCTGCCTCGACGAGCCCGTCGATCACGCCGGTCGAGACATGCGCGGCGTCGGCAAGGTCGCGCTTCGTCCACGGCGCCCCGCCGACGGCAATGTCGAGCACCCGCTGCCGCGCCGGCGTCATCCGCCCCGGTGGCGGGCCGGCAAGTCGCAGGCCCTCGACCGGCGCCTCGGGTGCGAGCGCGCCGGGCGCGCGCAGCACCATGCGGAGCACCATGCCGCGCGGCGTCAGCGTGTAGTCGGCGACCCAGTCGACGAAGGACCTGATCTCCTTCGACAGCGGCGGCGCGTCGAACCTGCCCGCGACTTCGCGGAGCCGGTTGTGCCCGACCTCCGGATCGGGCGCGTCGTCCCACACCACGCCGACCGTGTCGCGCGTGCCGAGCGGCACCTCGACGATATCGCCGGGATGGAGACTCTCGCCCATCGGCGCGCGGTAGGAATAGGTGCCCTCCACCGCCACCGGGATCATCACCGAGACCACGGGCGATCGCGGTGCGAGGCCGGCGCGGGCCAAGAGGTCGGTTTGGTCGTCGGCCATGTCCGGGCCTTAGCGCAGCCTTGAAACGAGGGAAAGCGCTCTTCGGACCAGAATTCGTCATCCTCCGTCAAAGCATGACGATAAAGGGGGCAGCCGAGCGGAATTCCGCCCGCCGCCAGTCGCGCAACGCCGCTTCCCGCAACCCCCCTCCGCGACCTATATAAGCGCCCGTAGCGCGTCGCGGGACGGGCCAATGGAGAGAAGCGATGAAGTTCTTCATCGACACTGCCGATGTCGCTGAAATCAGGGAGCTGGCCGCAACCGGCTTCGTCGATGGCGTCACCACCAACCCGACCCTCATCGGCAAGGCCGGCCGCCCGATCAAGGACGTCATCAAGGAAATCTGCGATGCGGTCGCGGGCCCGGTCTCGGCCGAGGTCGCGGCCACCGACTATGACGGCATGATGCGGGAGGGGCAGAAGCTCGCCGCCATCGCCGGCAACGTGGCCGTGAAGGTGCCGCTCACCTGGGACGGCCTCAAGGCCTGCCGCGCCCTTTCCAACGAGGGCCACATGGTCAACGTCACGCTCTGTTTCTCGGCCAATCAGGCGCTGCTTGCCGCCAAGGCCGGGGCCACTTTCATCTCGCCCTTCGTCGGCCGGCTCGACGATGTCGGCTATGACGGCGTCCAGCTGATCCGCGACATCCGCCGCATCTACGACAATTATCCGAGCCTGAAGACCGAGATTCTCGCCGCCTCGATCCGCACCCCGCTCCATGTCGAGCAGGTCGCGACGGCCGGCGCCGATGTCGCAACGATCCCGCCCGCCGTCCTCAAGAGCCTCGTCCGCCATCCGCTCACCGACAAGGGCCTCGAGACTTTCCTCGCCGACTGGAAGAAGAGCGGCCAGACCATCGCCTGACCTGCTTCCTTGGCGGCGCGAGGCTTGCCGGGGGCGATTCCGCGCATCGACGGGCGGAACGCTCTCGCGCCCCGTCGTTCCCGTGGTTGACAAATCGTTAGTCTCTGCCGTCCTAGGTTCGTTTTCTGCCGCCGGCGGCGATCTGCCGGCGCGAGGGGGTCTCCGCTTGCCCGGACGTTTCGCGCAGGTCGCCGCCCTGACTACGTTGGCCGTCGCGCTCGCGGCGTCTGCCCCGTCGCGCGCGGTCGATGACAGCCCGGCGGCTTCCGCCGGGGCCGCCGCCGACCCGGCCGCCGTCAAGGACGCGCGCCAGGCGGAGCTCGAGGCCGTCGCTCGCGATATTGCCCTCTCCGGCGCCCGCCAGGCCGAGCTGAAGGCCGAGATCGCCGCCCTCGACAAGGATCGTGCCACCCTCAACCAGACGCTCATCGACACCGGCAAGCGCGTCCAGGCCCTGGAGGGCCAGATCGGCGCCACCGAGACCCGGCTCGCCTCCCTCGGCCGCGACGAGCAGGCGATCCGCGCCTCGCTTGCGGAGCGCCGCGACGTTCTCGCCGAGGTGCTCGCCGCGCTCCAGCGGATGGGCCGCCATCCGCCCCCGGCGATCCTCGTCCGGCCGGAGGATGCGCTTGCCGCGATCCACAGCGCGATGCTCCTCGGCGCGGTGGTTCCCGATCTCCGCGCCGCCGCGGGCAAGCTTTCCGCCGATCTCCGCCAGCTGGTTGCGCTCAAGGACGAGATGGAGCGCGAGCGCGACCGGCTCCGCGCCGATGCCACCGCCCTCGTCGAGGACCGCACCCGGGTCCAGCTTCTCGTCGAGGAGAAGCGGAAACAGGCCGACGCCTCGGCCGCGGCGCTCGCCGATGAGGGCCGCCGCGCCGCCGAGCTTGCCGCAAAGGCGACAAATCTCAAAGATTTGATCAGCGGCATGGAGCGCCAGATCGCCGCCGCCGCCGAAGCTGCCGCCGCCGCCGAGAAGGCGACCGCGGCCAACAGCGCCGTTGTCGGGAAGGCGCCGGCGACCTCGCTCGGCAACGCCGACCGGCTTGCCCCGGCGGTCAATTTCGCGGACGCCCGCGGGCTTTTGCCCGCCCCGGCCAGCGGCGCGGTCATCCGCCGCTTTGGCGATCCCGACGGCCTCGGCGCCAGGGCCCAGGGCATCTCGATCGCCACCCGCGCCGGCGCCCAGGTCAGTTCGCCCAGCGACGGCTGGGTGGTCTATGCCGGACCCTTCCGCAGCTACGGGCAACTCTTGATCATCAATGCCGGCGGCGGGTATCATGTATTGCTGGCGGGGATGGAACGAATCGATGTTCAACTCGGCCAGTTCGTCCTTGCCGGCGAGCCAGTGGCGATGATGGCTTCGCAGCGCCTGGCAAGTGCCGGAGCCGTGAATATCGGCTCCTCCCAGCCAGTGCTCTATGTCGAATTCCGCAAGGACGGGACTTCGATCGACCCGGCCCCCTGGTGGGCCGCGTCTTCTCTGGAAAAGGTTGGCGGATGAATCGCAAGCTTCCACTTCTCCTCGCCGGTGCCGCGCTTGGTGCGCTCATCGCCGTCACGGTCACCGAGACGCACATGTTCGACGGCGGCGCCGCTGAGGCTGCCGCCTCCGACACCTACCGCTCGCTCAATCTGTTCGGCGACGTCTTCGAGCGCATCCGCGCCGACTATGTCGAAACGCCGGACGATACCCAGCTGATCGAATCGGCGATCAACGGCATGCTCGCCGGGCTCGACCCGCATTCGAGCTACCTCAGCCCGAAGAACTTCAAGGACATGCAGGTGCAGACCTCCGGCAAGTTCGGCGGTCTCGGCATCGAAGTGACCATGGAGGAAGGCGTCGTCAAGGTGGTCTCGCCGATCGACGACACGCCCGCCGCCAAGGCCGGCATTCTCGCCGGCGACTACATCGTCGCCCTCGACGGCGAATCCGTCCAGGGCATGACCCTGAATCAGGCCGTCGACAAGATGCGCGGCAATATCGGCCAGTCGATCACCCTGTCGATCCAGCGCAAGGGCAACGACAAGCCCTTCGACGTGAAGCTGGTTCGCGCCGAGA
>DASRGK010000033.1:0-2362 GCA_035651055.1 Bauldia sp. | reverse complement strand
TGATGCTGACCTTGCCGTTGTCGCGGTATTTGTGCGCGAATCCCAAGCCGGTGCCGAGCGGCACCTGCGCGCCGACGATGCCGTGGCCGCCGAAGAAGCTCTTCTCATGCGAGAACATGTGCATCGAGCCGCCTTTGCCCTTGGAATAGCCGCCGCGCCGTCCGGTGAGCTCGGCCATGACGCCCTTGGGGTCCATGCCGGTCCCCAGCATGTGGCCGTGATCGCGATACGACGTGATGATGGTGTCGCCCGGCTCGGCCGCGGCCTGAACGCCGACGACGACTGCCTCCTGGCCGATATAGAGGTGGCAGAAGCCGCCGATGAGGCCCATGCCGTACATCTGGCCGGCGCGCTCCTCGAAGCGCCGGATGAGGAGCATCTGCTCGAAGGCGCGCTTTTCCTGCTCGGCGGTGAAGGTCGGCTGTGCGGTTGATCTGGACACCGCCAGCGTCGGGCGGGGCGCGCCTACGTCCTCAGGAATCGCTTTTTCAGCCTTAGGCTGGGCCTTGGGCATCGAGTCCACTCCCTGTCCGGCTTGCCGCATTCTGATTTGGTGTTGAAGGTAGCCGAAGGCGAGGGTCAATCCAAGGACTGCGCCGAGCACAAGGCTGCAGACCTAGTATGCTTATCAGACATAGATTGGTTGCAGCGCAGCAAAATCTCTGCCGTTACTGCCCGCTTTGCTGCGATGCACCGAAAGTGATCACGACTTCGTCTGGGCGCAGCAAGTTTAGCTCCGCCCGGGCCTTCGTATCGACGAGGTCGGCATCGAGGCTTTCCGGGCGGAGCATGGCGACGCGCTTTTCGAGATCACTCCGCTCCTGGTGCAGCTTGTCGAGATCGGCCTGAAGCCGCGCCGCCTCTCCGGTCATGCGGTCCATCGCCCACATGCCGTATGATCCGGTGAAGGCGTGGTAGCCGAAGTAGCCGAGGAACCCGGCGGTGAGGAGAGGCATCCACAGGCGGCGGAGGGGAGACTGGCGGCGCTGGCGGGTAATCATGACGCGGTCCCGGAATCCGCCCAACATGGCCGAACAGACTTAACGGAGCGTTGCGGAAGAGGCGACTCTCGCGACCGAGGGCGAGGCTTCTATCTGGTCCTGCGCCCGAAGGTTGGGCGGCCCTGGCGCGGCCCTCCATTGCCGTCAGACGCAGCCGGGCCTTGCCCGGCCTCCGTCGATCGGAGCGCGAGGTAGCGCGCGATCACTTCGTCGGCGCGGAGGCTCCCCTCGCCGCCCGGTGCCGGTGCGTCCGGACCGTCGCCGTCGTTCGCGCCCGGCGCACGCGGACCCCGGAACATGCGGACGACTTTCCAGACAAGCGGGATGCAGAAGAGGAGCCCGAGGACCGCGAGGCCGAGGAGCGTCGGACCGAGGCCGATGTCTTCCGCGTCCTTCACCGAGCCGGCCGTGTCGAGAAAATAGTAGAGGAGACCGCCGCAATAGAAGACGGGCAACAGCGCGCCGATCACGCCGAATGCTGATTTCGCCGATGGCATTTGCCTTGTCTCCGCCGACCCGAGGTGGACGCGACCTCAGCACCAAAACCTAAACACCGGGTTGTTCCCGGCGCGGAAAACGCCGGCGCCCTCCGGGACTCGGCACGGCTCGCGACGTCACGCCACTCGTGCTTCCGGCTGCCGGCCGGCGGGGCGGTACATCGCCACGCGATTGCGGCCGGCGGCCTTGGCCTCATAGAGCGCGCTGTCGGCCATGGCGATGAGCAGGTCGATCGTGCTTCCCGGCTCCGGCCGGACGACCGCAACGCCGACGCTGATAGTGATTGCCCCCGGCTCAAGCTTGAGCTCGCCGAAGGGCAGTGCTTCCACTGCGGCGCGCATCCTCTCGCAGTGCCGGAAGGCTTCCGCGTCGGTCATGTCCGGCATGCCGACGATGAACTCCTCGCCGCCGTAGCGTCCGAGAAGATCCTGGCTCCGCCGCGCGAACAGGGACAATTCCTGCGCAACCAGTTTCAGGCAGATGTCGCCGACCTGGTGGCCGTAACGATCGTTGAAGAGCTTGAACCCGTCGATGTCGATGATCGCCAGCGCGATCGCTGTCTGCGAACGGATGGCGCGCCGCCATTCGCCGGCCAGATAGGCTTCGAAGCGCCGGCGGTTGGCGATTCCGGTGAGGCTGTCGCTGGTGGCGAGCGTCCCCAGCCGGTCGGCCATCGTATTGAAGCTCGCCGCCAGTTCGCGGAACTCGACCGCGGAAGTGCCGACCGATGCGCGCGCCGACAGGTCGCCCTCCGAAAGCCGCCGCGTCGTGTTGAGGATGGCGCGGAGCGGACGCAGGAACGAGAACTCGCCGGCGAGCCAGGCGAGGAACAAAGTCGCGAGTGCGACAGCGGCGGCGGTGAG
>DASRGK010000032.1:0-19986 GCA_035651055.1 Bauldia sp. | reverse complement strand
CGACGCGGATACTGGGTCCCCGCTTTCGCGGGGATGACGGGTAGTGTTGTGGTGTCGTCACGATGAACGCCGCCGCGCCCTACGACGTCGAGGCGATCCGCCGCGATTTCCCGATCCTGTCGCGCGAGGTCTACGGCAAGCCGCTCGTCTATCTCGACAACGGCGCCTCGGCGCAGAAGCCGCGGGCGGTCATCGACGCCGTCTCACGGGCCTTCACCTCCGAATACGCCAACGTCCATCGCGGCCTGCATTTTCTCTCCAATCTCGCGACCGAGAAATACGAGGAGGCGCGCGAGACGGTGCGGGGCTTCGTCAATGCCGCAAGCACCGACGAGATCGTCTTCACCCGCAATTCGACCGAGGCGATCAACCTCGTCGCCGCCTCGTTCGGGGCTTCGTTCCGCGAGGGCGACGAGATCGTCCTTTCGATCATGGAGCACCACTCCAACATCGTGCCCTGGCATTTCCACCGCGAGCACAAGGGCGTCGTGATCAGATGGGCGCCGGTCGCCGATGACGGCACGTTCCTTCTCGACGAATTCGAGAAGCTCCTCTCGCCGCGGACGAAGATCGTCGCCATCACGCACATGTCGAACGTGCTCGGCACCGTCGTCCCGGTGAAGGACGTGATCCGACTGGCGCACGCCCGCGGCATCCCGGTGCTGGTCGACGGCAGCCAGGCGGCGGTCCACCTGCCGGTCGACGTGCGCGATCTCGATGCCGATTTCTACTGCTTCACCGGCCACAAGCTTTACGGCCCGACCGGCATCGGCGTCCTCTACGGCAAGCGGGCGTTGCTCGCCGCGATGCCGCCCTACATGGGCGGCGGCGAGATGATCCGCGACGTCACCGAAGACACGGTCACCTATGCCGATCCGCCGCACCGTTTCGAGGCGGGCACGCCGCCGATCGTGGAAGCCATCGGGCTCGGCGCCGCGCTCCGTTACGTCGAGTCCATCGGCCGCGACCGGATCGCCGCGCACGAGGCCAGGCTCCGCGACTACGCCCACGAGCGCCTGTCGCGCATCAACAGCCTCATCGTCTACGGTACGGCGAAGGACAAGGGCGCCATCGTTGCTTTCAACATGACCGGCGCCCACCCGCACGACATCTCGACCATCATCGACCGCGAGGGCGTGGCGGTCCGCGCCGGAACCCACTGCGCCCAGCCGCTGCTCGCCCGTTATGGCGTCACGGCCACCTGCCGCGCCTCCTTCGGCCTCTACAACACGCTGGCCGAGGTGGACCGGCTTGCCGACGCGCTTCACAAGGCGCAAACCTTCTTCGCCTAGGATTTTCGGGAGGACTGCGATCATGCGCGACCGACTGAAAGTGCCTCTTCTGGCGGCGATGCTGCTTACCGGCTCCGCCGGGCTGGCCGTGGCCGGCGACATGTCGGTCTGCCTCAGTTCCGGCGGCGACTGGAAGGCGACCGGCGCCATTTCGTCGGCGTCGTCGATGATGGGCGCCTATTCCATCGATTTCGCCGAGCCGGTGAAGGCCGAGCGCATGGTCAAGCCGACGCCGATGAACCCCGAGGTACCGGGCGATTGCATGGTCAAGGCGGCGGGCGGGCTGGGCGACCTGCCCAAGGGCTGCAAGGCCGGCGGCAGCGCCACCGTGCAGGGGCGGCTCAGCTTCGACGCCGGCATCGCCATCGTCAACATTGCGTCATCGAAGGACATCAGTTGCAACTAGCGCCGTGGCAAGCGGCGCGGTTCGACCCATATCAGGCCCATGGAAGACAGTTCGACCACCACCGTAGCAGACAGCCCGGCCCCTTCGCCGGCCGTGCCGGCAGATTCGCCGGCCGAGGCCGCTGCCGAAGCCGGGCCGATCAGTGTTCACCCGACCGGTTCGGCGATCCCGGCCGACGAACTGGAGCGGCTCACGACCGACATCATCGCGGCACTGAAGACCGTCTACGATCCCGAGATTCCAGCCGACATCTACGAGCTCGGCCTGATCTACCGGATCGACATCGACGACGAGCGCAACGTCGCCATCGACATGACGCTGACCGCGCCGGGTTGCCCGGTCGCCGGCGAAATGCCGGGTTGGGTCGAGAATGCGGTCAGCCTGGTGCCGGGCGTCGGTAACGTGACCGTGACCATGGTGTTCGATCCGCCATGGTCGCAGGAGCGGATGACCGACGTCGCCCGCGTCGCGCTCAACTGGTATTGAGGCAGAGCGATGGCCGGTCTCTCCAAGCAGCTGAAGGAACTTCTCGATCGGGCGGAGACTTGGCCTCCGGGTGCGCAGGCCGAGCTGGTGCGTGTGGGTCGCGATATCGAGGCGGGTAGGGTGGCGGTCTATCATCCTACCGAGGAAGAGCTTGCTGCGATCGACGATGCCGAGGCCGGCGGGGTGGCTACTGAAGCCGAGGCTGCCGCCCTTCTCGCGAAATTCCGGCAGGCATGAGGGTCGAGTATTCGCGTCGTGCCCTCCGCGATCTCGAACGAATACTCGCCTACTACCTTAGGGTTTCTCATCCCGGAATGGCGAGGCGCTTCGAGGCACGGTTATCGAGTGGATTGGCTCGAGTCGGACGCCACCCGAGATCGATTCCATCGGTCTCTGGCCGACCAGGGGTTCGCGTAATGCTGCTTATTGAATTTCCCTACAAGGTCTTTGTCCGTTTGATCGAACCAGACACGCTTCGGGTCCTGCACATTCGCCATACTTCGCGACGCCCCGTGTAAACGCTTGTCACCGCCGCCGCGATGCACCATTTTAGAACTGCCCGTCCGCAGGTCGTCCGACCGGGGGCGGGAGGAAAGAGAAGAGAAATGCCGAGCCCTCGTCCCCGTCCGGCCGTGATGCAGGTCACCGAGCGCGCTGCCGGGCGCATTCGCGAACTCATGGATGGCGCCGACAGGCCGGTCGCCGGCATTCGCGTCGGCGTGCGGAAGGGCGGCTGCGCCGGCATGGAATACGCGCTCGACCTGGCCGAGGCGGCGACGCCGGGCGACGATGTGGTCTCCGCCCACGGCGTCACGGTCTATGTCGACCCGAAGGCGGTCCTCTACCTCATCGGCAGCGTGATGGATTTCGAGACGACCAAGCTCCGCTCCGGCTTCATCTTCCAGAACCCGAACGAGGTCTCTTCCTGCGGCTGCGGCGAATCGGTGCTGCTGAAGCCCGCCGAGCGCCAGCCCGAGAACGCATAAAGTTGCAGTCGGGGCCGCGGCGCGGAAACGCCGAGGCCGCCGGCTCCCTGCCGCCCGGCAATCCTCCCGCTCGCCGCAAATACCGTTCCCCGCTATCCTTCTCCCCTGCTCGGCGGAGGAGAACTCCCGTGGCTTCCGGCTTCCAGGCACAGCTTGAAGAACTGTTCGCGCCGCTTGGGGGCGTGACCTTTCGCAGGATGTTCGGCGGGATTGGCATCTTCCGCGAAGGCATCATGTTCGCCCTCGTCTCCGGCGATACCCTCTACCTCAAGGCCGACGACGTAACGAGCCCGGCCTATGCCGCGGAGGGCAGCGCGCCGTGGACCTATCCCGGGATGCGCGGCAAGGCCACGGCGATGCCGTACTGGCGCCTGCCTGATCGCCTGCTCGATGAGCCGGAAGAGTTCGTCGCGTGGGCGCGCGCGGCGTTCGCGGTCGCCGAGCGGGGCAAGCAGCCGAAGCCGAAGTCGAAGCCGGGCACGAAAAAGCCGGCTTTGCGGAAAGCGAAGCCGGCTCGCGTGAAGCGCCAGCGGTCCTGACCTAGTCGGTCGGAACGCGCGTCCGGCGCAAGAGGAACTGCGGGACGTGGTCCCCGAGGCCGACCGTCGGCGGGGCCCGGTCGTCGTCGCGGTCCCGGCGCGGCTCGCGCCGCGGCGGCCGCGGATTGTCGTGGCGCTCCGCCTGATGCGGGTGACGCTCCGCCTGATGCGGGTGGCCCTGCCGCTCGGGCCGCGCCGGCCGTTCCCGCTGAGCGGGAGCTTCCGCGGCGGCCTCAACCGGCTGCTGCGCCGCGGCGACCTCGGCGCTGGCCGCCGCAGCCGGCGCTTCGGTCGTCATCGGCCGCTCATGCCGCTGGCGGTGCCCGGCGCCAGGCCGGCGGTCGCGGCCGCCGCGCGAGCGCCCGCGCTCGTCGCCGCGTCCCTCGCCGTTCGCCTTGTCGTGTCCCGGATAGAACGATGCCGCCCGCTCGGCGCCGGCATCTACCGTCATCGAGGCAATCGGCTGGCCGGTCAGCCTCTCGATCGAGGCGACGTATTTCCGGTCGGCCGGGGTGACGATGGTGATCGCCGTCCCCGAGCGGCCGGCGCGGCCGGTGCGCCCGATCCGGTGAACATAGTCCTCCGAATGGGTCGGTACGTCGAAGTTGAAGATGTGGCTGACCGCCGGGATGTCGAGGCCGCGCGCCGCGACGTCGCTGGCCACGAGCAGGGTCAGCTTGTCCTTCTTGAAATCGTCGAGCGTCGCCATGCGCGCGTGCTGGTCCATGTCGCCGTGCAGCGCGCCGGCATTGAAGCCGTGGCGGACGAGCGACCGGTGGACGATGGCGACATCGCGCTTGCGGTTGCAGAAGATGATCGCGTTCTTGAAGTCGGCGGCGCTGCGGATGAGCGCCCTGAGCACGGCGCGCTTGTCGGTCGGCTCCCGCCCGGCCTCGACCTGGAGCTGGGTGACGGTGACCGCGGCGGTCGCCGGCCGCGAAGCCTCGATCCGCATCGGGTTGGACAGGAAGTTGTCGGCCAGCCGCTGGATTTCCGGCGGCATGGTCGCGGAGAAGAACAGCGTCTGGCGCGTGAACGGCAGGAGCTTCGCGATCCGCTCGATGTCCGGGATGAATCCCATGTCGAGCATGCGGTCGGCTTCGTCGATGACGAGAATCTCGACGCCGTTGAGGAGAATGGTGCCGCGGCCGAAATGATCGAGCAGGCGGCCGGGCGTCGCGATCAGGACGTCGACGCCACGGTCGACCTTGCGCTGCTGGTCCTCGAACGAGACGCCGCCGATGAGGAGGGCGACGGAGAGGCGATGGTTGACGCCGTATCGGTTGAAGCTCTCCTCGACCTGCGCCGCCAGTTCGCGCGTTGGTTCGAGGATGAGCGTGCGCGGCATCCGCGCGCGCGCCCGTCCCTTCTCGAGGATCGTCAGCATCGGCAGGACGAACGAAGCGGTCTTGCCGGTGCCGGTCTGGGCGATGCCGAGCACGTCGCGTCCCTGGAGGACGTGGGGGATCGCTTGTGCCTGGATGGGAGTGGGGATTACGTAGCCGCTCGCCTCGACCGAAGCGAGGACCTTGGGGCTCAGTCCGAGATTATCGAAGCTCATCGGTGGGGCGCGACCGGCACCGTCGCCGGTCCGCAAAATACTTTCTGTTGGCAGCCTTTGGGAGTCGCAGGAAAAATAGGGTTTGACCCCGGAAAGTCAATGATTCTGCTGCATGGGAGCCAAGCATTCGCGGCTAAGAGTTAAGCCTCCGGCGACTCTCAATTACTCGCCGGGCCGAACTTGTATTCGGTGGGCGAGGTGATGTGCAGCTCGTAATTTGTGTCACCCTCGCCGGACGGGTCGATCGCCTCGATGTAGATCGAAATGCCGTCCGCATCCGATTCCGACGTGTAGTCGACGACGTCCACCTTCTTCTCGGTCAATTCCTTGATTTCAATGGTGTTTTCGATCGTGGTCGAGCCGTCTTCATTGTCGGCGACCCATTGCACGAAGAGGCGGGCCGTGACCTTCTCGCCGCCGGACCGCGCAATGAAGATCCGGTAGGCGCCGGTCTTGCCGTCTTTCTCCCAGGTCCCGCCGATCCGCACGTCCTCGACCGCGCCCGGCAGCGCGGCGATTCCGTCCGCGATCGGGTCGGCGAAGACCGGCCCGGCAAGACCGAGAACCGTGACGAAGCCTGCGACCAGCGCAAATCTCAGCGACATCGGAAACCTCCGCCTCCGCCAGCGTCCCGAAACTAGCCGAGATTCGTGGCGTTTTGCAGCCCGGGCGCGGCGTTCCGGCGCACCCCGGTCAGATATCGAGGTCCTTGGCGAATTCCGCCCGCTCCTGGATGAAGCGGAAGCGTTCCTCCGGCTTGTTGCCCATCAGGCTCTCGACCGTCTCGGCGGTCGCCTCCGGCTCGACGATCTCGACGCGGAGGAGCGTCCGCTTCGCCGGGTCCATGGTCGTTTCCTTGAGCTGGGCCGGCATCATCTCGCCGAGACCCTTGAAGCGGCCGACCTCGATCTTGCCGTTGCCCTTGAACTCGCGCTTCAGCAATTCCTCGCGGTGCTTGTCGTCGCGCGCATAGATGGTTTTGGCGCCCTGGGTCAGCCGGTAGAGCGGCGGCACCGCCAGGAAGAGATGCCCGCCGCGGACCAGCTCCGGTATCTCGCGATAGAAGAACGTGATGAGCAGCGAGGCGATGTGGGCGCCGTCGACATCGGCGTCGGTCATCACGATGATGCGGTCGTAGCGGAGGTCGTCCTCCTTGTAGCGGGCGCCGGTGCCGACGCCGAGCGCCTGGACGAGGTCGGCGAGCTGCTGGTTCTGCATCAGCTTCTCGCGGCCGGCATTGGCCACGTTGAGGATCTTGCCGCGCAGCGGCAGCACCGCCTGCGTGGCGCGGTTGCGCGCCTGCTTGGCCGAGCCGCCGGCGGAGTCGCCCTCGACGATGAACAGCTCCGTGTCCGCCGTGCCCTTGGCGCTGCAGTCCGCGAGCTTGCCGGGGAGCCTCAGCTTGCGTGCCGCGTTCTGGCGGCCGATCTCCTTCTCCTGCCGGCGGCGGAGGCGTTCCTCCGCGCGCTCCACCACCCAGTCGAGGAGCCGCGTCGCCTCCATCGGCGAGGCCGCGAGCCAATGGTCGAACGGATCGCGGATCGCGTTCTCGACCAGCCGCGCGGCCTCCGGCGACGACAGCCGGTCCTTGGTCTGGCCGACGAATTCCGGCTCGCGGATGAACACCGAGAGGAGAGCCGCCGCCGATGTCATCACGTCGTCGGCGGTGACGATCCCGGCCCGCTTGTTGCCGGAGAGTTCGGCATAGGCCTTGAGGCCCTTGACCAGCGCCGCGCGCAGGCCCGCTTCATGCGTACCGCCTTCGCCGGTCGGGATCGTGTTGCAGTAGGAGCGGACATATCCGTCGCCGGGGAACCAGGCGATCGCCCATTCCGCCGCGCCGTGGCCGCTCGCCTTTTCCGTCCTGCCGGCGAAGATCGGGACGATCGTCCTTTCGGCGCCAAGCTCGGCGGCAAGATAGTCGGAGAGGCCGCCGGGGAAGTGGAAGGTCGCCTTCTCCGGCACGCCTTCCCTGACCAGGCTCGGGTGGCAATGCCAGCGGATTTCGACGCCGCCGAAGAGGTAGGCCTTCGAGCGGGTCATGGCGAAGAGCCGTTCCGGCCTGAATGCCGCGCCCTTGCCGAAAATCTGCTCGTCCGGCTTGAAGCGCACCTTGGTGCCGCGCCGGTTGTGGACCTCGCCGACCTCCTTCAGCTTTCCGAGCGGTTCGCCGCGCGAGAACCGCTGACGGTAGAGCCGCCGGTCGCGGGCGACCTCGACCTCCAGCGATTCGGAGAGCGCGTTCACCACCGACACGCCGACGCCGTGCAGGCCGCCGGACGTCTCGTAGGCCTTCGACCCGAACTTGGCGCCCGAATGGAGCATGGTCATGATGACCTCGAGGGCCGATTTCGTCTTGAACTTCGGATGCGGGTCGACCGGCATGCCGCGGCCATTGTCGGTGACCGCGACAAAGCCGTCCGCCTCCATCTCCACCTCGATCCAGGTCGCGTGCCCGGCGACCGCCTCGTCCATGGCATTGTCGATCACCTCGGCGAAGAGGTGGTGGAGGCCCTTCTCGTCGGTACCGCCGATATACATGCCGGGACGGCGCCGGACCGGCTCCAGTCCCTCCAGCACCTCGATGTCAGCCGCCGAATAGGACTGGTCCTCCGCGCCGACCGCCTTCTTCAGCGGCGCCGCGCGCTCCGTCTTGGCGGCTTTGGCAACTGCTTTCAGCTTGCCCACCTCGGTGTCGAGCTTGGCAAAAAGGTCGTCGGTCCTAGCGGGCTTCTTGGCCATTTCGGGTGAGGTTCTCTCTCGAATCGCGCCCGCAGTGTGGCACGCCGGAATCGGCGGCGGGAGAGTCGGGCGCGGGCCGCGCCCTAGATCGAGGTTGCCGGCCCGATCGTCAAGCCGGAGATGGCCGCGACCAAGGGCAGGGCGAGCCCCGGTCGTGGCGCTGGCGTCGCTCTTGCATCTATGCTGCGGGACCTGTCGCGTTTCCCCGGAGGAACCATCCGTGAAGATCCGCATCGGCTACGACATAGCCTTCGAATGCCGGCAGCGGACATCGATGCTGCTCAGCCTGCGCGTCCACCCGTCGCGGGAGAAGGACCTCGAGCGGCCCGACATTATCCGCTCGGTGCCGGCCGCGCCGCTCCGCGAATACCGGGACGGGTTCGGCAATATCTGCGGCCGCACCGTCATCGAGCCGGGCGTCACCCATTTCACCACCGACACGGTCATCAACGATTCAGGCCTGCCGGACCCGGTCGTGCCGGAGGCGGTCCAGCACGACATTCCGGATCTCCCGTCGGAGGTTCTCGTCTTCCTGCTCGGCAGCCGCTACTGCGAGACCGACAAGCTCAGCGATACCGCGTGGAACCTGTTCGGAACGACGCCGCCCGGCTGGGCGCGCGTCCAGGCCATCTGCGATTACGTCCACGAGCACGTGCAGTTCGGCTACGAGCTCGCCCGCCCTACCAAGAGCGCGTCCGACGTCCATGTCGAGCGGGGAGGGGTGTGTCGCGATTTCGCCCATCTCGCCGTCACCTTCTGCCGCTGCATGAACATTCCGGCGCGCTACGTCACCGGCTACCTCGGCGATATCGGCGTTCCGCCCGACCCGGCGCCGATGGATTTCAGCGCCTGGTTCGAAGCCTGGCTCGGCGGGCGCTGGCACACCTTCGACGCCCGCCACAACGTTCCGCGCATCGGCCGCATCCTGATCGCTACCGGACGGGACGCCTCCGATGTCGCGATCAGCAACTCCTTCGGGCCGACCACGCTCGCCGGTTTCCAGGTCTGGACGGAGGAGGTCGCGGCTTAGCCGAAGCGACGTTCCGCGGCTTCGAGCGCCGGCGGAATATTGCGCCTGTCGCCCTCCGGCCGTCGCGTCGTATCTTTTTGGCGTCCCTGCCGCTTCCTTTTGCCGTCTTCGGAGGCATCGCCGTGGCGCATCAGCAGACCGTTCCGATCGAGCTCTTCTTCTGGCCGACGCCGAACGGCTTCAAGATTTCGATCATGCTGGAGGAACTGGCCGCGCCCTACGTCCTCCGCTTCGTCAACATCAACCGCGGCGAGCAGTTCACGGCCGAATTCCTCGCCGTCTCGCCCAACAACCGCATCCCGGCGATCGTCGATCCGGAGGGCCCCGGCGGCAAGCCGCTCTCCGTCTTCGAGTCGGGCGCCATCCTTCAGTATCTCGGGCGGAAATTCGCGCGGTTCTATCCCGCCGACGAGCGCCAGCGCGTCGCCGTCGATGAGTGGCTGATCTGGCAGGTGGCCAATATCGGGCCGGTCTTCGGCAACAACAATCACTTCCGCAACTACGCCGAGACCAGGCAGGAATACGCCGTCGAGCGCTTCCTCAACGAGACTTACCGCCTCTACCGCGTTCTCAACCAGCGCCTCGCCGGCCGCGACTATGTCGCCGGCGACTATTCGATCGCCGACATGGCGATCTTCGGATGGGCGCGGAACTGGCAGCGCCGCGGCATCGACATCGCAACGTTTCCCAATGTCGAGCGCTGGCACGACCGGATCGCTGCGCGCCCCGCGGTCGCGCGCGCCGTTGCGGTCAAGCCGCCGGTCGAGATCGACATTGCCAGGGACGCCGAGGCCCGCAAGGTCCTCTTCGGCCAGCGCTAGGATCGGCCGCGTTTGTCGTCAGTCCGGGAAGGCGCGTCCGCCGGGTCCTATTTCAGGTCGATCAGGTCGTATTTGACCATGGGCTCGCCCGCCGTCATCGGCAGGGCATGGTCGATGAAGGGCTGCAGGTCGGTGAGGCAGACCGACGTATCGGCGTCGGCGCAGGCCTTCAGCGTCGGCCCGAAATCCGACTTGTCGGCGATCATCGCGTAGCCGTTGGCCTTCTTGCCGGCCGCATCGAGTTTCACCAGCGCGTAGAGATAGGCCTCGCCCTTGTCCGTCTTGCCGCCCATCATCGCGACGTAAACGTCGTCCTTGACCGGCATGAAGCGGAGCATGACGCTTTCGCCCTTGTCGCTTTTCATCACGTAGGCATCGCCCTCGTGCTTCATCGTGTAGGGTTCGTTCTTCCCCGCCTCGGAATAGGTGATCGTCTCGTAGGGGAAGACCGCCTTGTCGGCGGAGATGAGCGGAACGGCGCTCGTGTAGCAGCCGGCCGTCAGGATCGGCAGCAGGATCGCGGCCAGCTTCCCTGAAATACGCATCGTCGCCCCCTGGGTTTATTGCCTGTTGGAGCAAATCTCCGCCGCCCGGCGGGCGGAGTCAAACCGGGCCGCGGCGAGGCGGCGCGCCGCCCGCGCCGGCGTCAGGCGGCGGAGCGAGACCGCCCGCCGGCTTTGGCATCGAAGCGGCGCCGGGCCTCCTCGACCTCTCCGGCATTCTCCCGCGCCCATTCTTCGAGGCCGCGGAGCGGCCGGATGATGTCCTGGCCGAGCGGGGTCAGCCCGTACTCGACCCGTGGCGGCACGGTCGGGAAGACGGTGCGGATGACGAAGCCGTCGCGTTCGAGGCCGCGCAGCGTCGCCGTCAGCATCTTCTGCGAGATGCCGCCGATGCGGCGCTGCAGCTCCTTGAAGCGCACCGGGCCGTCTCTCAGTTGGCCGACGACCAGCACGGTCCACTTGTCGCCGACCCGCGAGAGGATGTCGCTGATCCGGCGGCAGTCCTCGGTGAGATTGAGGGAACCTGGTTTCAACGAAGTGCCTTCTTGCAGCGGCCGCCCAGCGGTCACTTATTTGATGCTGCTTTCTTTTGGTTACCAGGTCAAGGAACGAGACTGCCATGCTGAAGATCGCAATCATCGTCGGGAGCACCCGGCCGAACCGCCGGGCCCCGGAAGTGGCGAAGTGGATCCATGACATCGCCAGCAGGCGGACGGATGCCGCGTTCGAGATCGTCGACATCGGGGAATACGACCTGCCGGTGCTCGACGAGCCGATGCCGCCGTCGATGGGCAATTATGCCAAGGAACACACCAGGGCGTGGAGCGCCAGGATCGCGTCCTTCGACGGCTATATCTTCATCGTCCCGGAATATAATCACAGCATTTCCGGGTCGCTGAAGAACGCCATCGACTTCGTCTATCACGAGTGGACCAACAAGGCGGCGGGCTTCGTCAGCTACGGCACCACCGGCGGGGTGCGCGCCGTCGAGCACCTGCGCGGCGTGATGGCGGAGATCCAGATCGCCGATGTCCGCGCCCACGTCTCGCTCTCGCTCCACACCGATTTCGTCAACTACCGCGAGTTCAGGCCGGCCCCCGGCCACCAGGGCCAGGTCGACACGCTGCTCAATCAGCTCGTCGCCTGGAGCGCGGCCATGAAGGGCGTTCGCGAGGATGCCCGGAAGGCGAAGGTCGCGGCTTGATTTGGCCGTCATTCGGACACGACTTCTCCGGGGTCTGTTGCCCTCCCGCAACAGTCCCGGAGAAGTTGTTGGCGACGCCTCTCCGTTAAGCCCCTGCGCCGCCGTTCAGCCATAAAGTGGCGTGAGATAGCCGACTGTTCAGGTCGCCTGCCAAGGGGGGCAAACGCACCTGGCGCTGAGGATGAGGCAACCGCTCGCGGGTGATGCCCGCGGGAGGGGAGCTTTGGCTCGTTGCCACGGTTCGCCGAGACCTCCGCGCCTGCGGGACGACCTGGCGAAGGATGGTCATGGAAGCGCGCGTTTTCGACAAGCAGAAGCTGCCCAGCCGGCATGTGACTGAAGGGCCGGAACGGGCGCCGCACCGTTCCTATTATTATGCGATGGGCCTCGGGCCCGATCAGATTCACCAGCCCTTCGTCGGCGTGGCGACTTGCTGGAACGAAGCCGCGCCCTGCAACATCTCGCTGATGCGCCAGGCGCAGGCGGTGAAGAAGGGCGTCGCCGCCGCCAACGGCACGCCGCGCGAGTTCTGCACCATCACCGTCACCGACGGCATCGCGATGGGCCACGAAGGAATGAAATCCTCGTTGCCTTCGCGCGAGGTGATTGCCGATTCCGTCGAGCTCACCATGCGCGGCCATGGCTACGATGCGCTCGTCGGCATGGCCGGCTGCGACAAGTCGCTGCCCGGCATGATGATGGCGATGATCCGCCTCAACGTGCCCTCGGTCTTCATCTATGGCGGCTCGATCCTGCCCGGCCGGTTCAAGGGCCGCGACGTCACCGTCGTCGACGTCTTCGAAGCCGTCGGCCTCCACTCCGTCGGCAAGATGAGCGACGCGGACCTGTTCGAACTGGAGCAGGTCGCGTGCCCGTCGGCCGGCGCCTGCGGCGGCCAGTTCACCGCCAACACGATGGCGATGGTCTCCGAGGCGATCGGCCTCGCGCTTCCCTATTCGGCCGGCGCACCCGCGCCTTACGAGTTCCGCGACAAGTTCTGCTATGCCGCCGGCGAGATGGTAATGGAGCTGATCGCCCGGAACATCCGGCCGCGCGATATCGTCACCCGCAGGGCGCTGGAGAATGCCGCCACCGTCGTCGCCGCCTCCGGCGGCTCGACCAATGCCGGGCTCCACCTGCCGGCAATGGCGCATGAGGCGGGGATCGATTTCGACCTCTTCGACGTCGCCGAGATTTTCAGGAAGACGCCCTACATCGCCGACCTGAAGCCGGGCGGGAGGTACGTCGCCAAGGATCTCTTCCAGGCCGGCGGCATTCCGCTCGTCATGAAGACCCTCCTCGACCACGGCTACCTCCACGGCGACTGCCTGACGGTGACCGGCAAGACCATCGCGGAGAACCTGAAGAACGTTCAGTGGAACCCCGATCAGGATGTCGTGCGCACCGCCGACAAGCCGATCTCGCCCACCGGCGGCGTGGTCGGGCTGCGCGGCAACCTCGCGCCCGACGGCGCCATCGTGAAGGTCGCTGGCCTGAAGCGCCTCCAGTTCTCAGGCCCCGCGCGCTGCTTCGATTCGGAGGAGGAATGCTTCGCCGCCGTCGAGAACCGCGCCTACAAGGAAGGCGAGGTCCTCGTCATCCGCTATGTCGGGCCGAAGGGCGGCCCCGGCATGCCGGAAATGCTCTCGACCACCGCCGCCCTCTACGGCCAGGGTTCGGGCGAAAAGGTCGCGCTCATCACCGACGGCCGCTTCTCCGGCGGCACCCGCGGCTTCTGCATCGGCCATGTCGGGCCGGAAGCCTCCGAGGGCGGGCCGATCGCGCTGCTGAGGGACGGCGACATCATCGAGATCGACGCCACCGCCGGCACCCTGTCGGTGAAGCTCGCCGACGACGAGCTGGCCAGGCGCAAGGCGGCGTGGAAGCCGCGCGGCAACGACTACCGGAGCGGGGCGATCTGGAAATACGCGCAGGGCGTCGGCCCGGCGCGCTACGGGGCTGTCACCCATCCGGGCGCGGCAGCGGAAGTGAAGACCTATGCGGATATCTGACGCCTGTTGCGGCCTGGCGCTGGGCGTGATGATCGGCTTCGCCGGTCATGCGCTGGCGTTCGACGGCAATGTCAGTCTCAACCCCAACATGGCCCCCGAGCAGGCGCTGCAGCAGGGTCTCGACCTCTACCGCAAGGGCGAGAAGGCGACCGCCTTCGAGGCGCTCAACTTCGCCGCCGAGAAGGGCGACCCGATCGCGCAGTGGAAGGCCGGGCAGATGCTCGCCGACGGCGACGGCGTCAAGCGCGACGACTTCAAGGCCTTCGAGATGTTCAGCGACCTTGCCGACGCGCATGCCGAGGACAGCCCCGGCGAGCCTTCCTCGCGCTTCGTGTCGAAGGCCTTCGTGGCGCTCGGCCGCTACTACCAGATGGGCATCCCCAATACCGACGTCCGCGCCGATCCGACCCGCGCCCGCCAGATCTACAGTCATGCCGCGCTGATCTACGGCGATGGCGAGGCGCAGTACAACCTTGCCCGCATGTACTATTCCGGCGAGGGCGGCGCGCGCGACGCCGTGCAGGCGGTGAAGTGGGCCAAGCAGGCCGCCGACAAGTGCATCGTCGATGCCCAGGCGCTTCTCGGCCACATCCTCTTCGAGGGCGATGACGGCGTCGACCGTCAGCCGGTCCGCGGGCTCACCTATCTACTCGTCGCCCGCAACCGCGCCCGGCCGGACGACATCTGGATCGCGGAACTGCAGGAAGAGGCGGTTTCGGTGGCGACCGAGCAGGAGCGCCGGAAGGCCATGGCGCTCGCCGGCGAGTGGGCCGCCAAATGCGGGAACATGTGACGGTGCCGGACGCCGGCTTCACCGCCGCAGCCGTTCCGGCGTTTCTGCTCCGGTAGCCCGGCCTACTGGCTGACGGCCAGCGCTTTCCGCGCCTCGCTCAGCTTCATCCAGGCTTCCGGCGACATCTCGCTCATCTTGTGCTCGATCGGGAGCGGGATCGGCGTCATGGCGACTGCCACCGGAATCACGTTGGCGTCGGACGGGGAGGGCGGCAGCATCGCGCTCGGGCAGACGTTGGAGACGAACGTCCACGACCCCATCTGGGCCCCGGCATCGCAGCGCGCGAGCCGCCGTTCGCCGTGGCAGGCGGCAATGCAGGCGAACTCGCCGACCTTGTAGACATTGCCGGCATTGCGGCAGACCGCTGCCGATGCACCGGGCGTGATCGGCGTCGCCGGGTTATCGGCGGCGAGCGCTGCCGCCGGGACAATTCCGGCCATCGCGACCACGGCGCGGGCGAGCAGCGCAATCATCGACTCGCAAGTCTAGCGCGCCGTTTCCCGCCCTCAAGCCACAAGCCTGTGATGATGGGCCGTGCTAGTCGGCGATCGATCGAATCAGCCGGTCGGCCCGCGCCAGCCGCCGGGCGAGCATGGCGGCAATGCCGCGATGAAACTTGAGCGCTGCCGCCGGCGCCTCGGCGTCAAGCCGGGCGAGGCTATCTCGGGAAAGGCGCCACGCCTTCACATCGCCCTCCGCGGTCACCGAGGCGGTGCGCGGCGAGCCCGTATAGAAGGCGATCTCGCCCACCGTTCCGCCATGCCCGACCGTGGCGAGCCGGATCGCCTGGTTGCCCGCGGTTCGGGCTTCGACCGCAACCAGGCCGTGTTCGACGAAGAAGATGTCGTCGGACGGGTCCCCCTGGTCGATGATTCGGTCGCCCGGCCCTGCCTCGACCGGCTCGCAATAGCCGGCGATGAGTGCCGCCAGCTCCGGTTCGCCGACCACGTCGGAAAGTAAGAGGGCGAGTGGCCGCGCGGGCTCGCCGGGGAGGTCGGGCGCGATGCGCTTGAGCAGGCTGTCCTCGCTCCACCGCAGGGCGCGCTCGAAGTCCGGTTCGATGCGGATTGCGGATGCCGGATCGGTCCGCAGGCCGCCGCGGGCCAGCGCCGATTCGACCGCGGGCGAGAGCGCCGCAAGGAGGACGGTTGCGCCGATCCGCCTCGCCGCCTGTTCGAGCCGGATGAAGCTGAGGATCGCCGAGGAGTCGATCCCGGTCACGCGGCGGAAATCGAGGAGCAGGTATTGCGGTGCCTCCGCGCCGGCGGCGAGGCGGTCCTGAACGCGTCGCCGCAGACGATCCGCCGTTCCGAAGAAAAGGAAGCCCTGGAGCCGCATGATCAGGATGGCGGCGCCGTAGCGGGTGAGCAGCTCCGCCCGCTCCTGCGATGTCTCGAAGTTGCTGGGCGAGTCTTTCCCGAAGACTTCGTGACGGACGATGTCGATCCGCCCGTACTCGAACGCGAACAGCATCAGCGCGGCGATCAGCCCGGCGAGGAATCCGGCGGCGAAGCCGAAACCGACGATCACCGCGAAGATGAGGAAGATCACGGCATATTCTAAAAGGCCGATCCGCCCGTAGACGGCGAAAAGCCACTCGAACATCAGCGCGCCGCCCATCCAGATCAGCATGCCGCCAAGGACGAAAGTCGGAATTGCATCGAGGACGACGCCGCCAAGCGCGAGCGCCGCAATTGCCACTGCCGCGGTGGTCAGCCCGACCAGGCGGCTTTGCGCGCCGAGGCGCTCCGCCAGAAGCGTGAGGGAGAGGGCGTAATAGCCGGGAAGGCCGCCGCCGAGGCCCGCGGCGATATTGGCGAGGCCGACGGATTTCAGCTCGCGGTCAAGGTCGACGTCCCGGTCCGACTCGAGCTCGATGCCGCTCGCGTTCATCAGCATCGTGATCGCCGTGACCGCGACCAGCGTCGGCAGGCTGACGAGGCCGGCCGTGACGGCGTGCCAGTCGACGAGGCCGAGGTCGGCGGCGGTGAGCGAGGGCCAGAGACGCCCGCCCTCCGGCAGATTGATCACCCAGCCGGACGCGCGGAGCGTTGCGCCGGTCGTCCCGGTCGCGAGGACGAGGAGGTTGAAGACGACGATCGCGCCGAAGATGATTGCCGGAACCGCCAGCGGGTTTCTCGTTCGCCTCTGGGCAAAGGCAATGACGGCGACGAAGACGCCCGCGGCGAGGAAGCGCTCGGCCGGAACGGGTTCGAGCACCGTGGCGATCGCCGTCAGGCTGAACGGGCTGCCGAGAACAAGGCCGGCGCCGCCGAGGAGGATCAGCCAGCCGGTGCCGGCGAGGAAGCCGCCCACCACCGGATAGGGCACGAAGCGGATGATCGCGCCGACGCGCAGGACGCCGAGGACCAGGGTCAGGACGCCGGCGGCGCCGGTCCCGATCCCGATCGCCGCCATGATGGTCGCATAGCGGCCAGCCCCGGCAATGTCCGCCGGCAGCGCCCCCGCGACCGCGGTAACCGCAACCCCGAGCGCGATCACCGGCACTTCCTGCACGACGCCGACGGCGCCCGGGATGGAGCTTGTCAGCGCCGTGATCGCGGCGACCGCCGCCATCGAGAAAAGCGACAGTCCGACCGCGGTCGGCAGGTAGGTCTGGAGGCTGCCGGAAAACAGGAGGCTGCCATTGCCGATCGAGAGGACGACCGAGAGGAACCCGCAGACGATCCCGGCAACGAGCGCGGTTGAGATGCGGGCGAAGCGACCGGTATCCTGTTGTCTGGCGTCCGCCACCACGCCCGCCACCGCCTTTCGGGCCCGTGCGGAACCGTCCCCGGGCGCCTTCGCAACGAACCGGAACTTTGACACGACATCGTTGGTGCGGGCAATCGAGGCGCCCCGCGGCCGGAGCGGATTTCAGGTGCCGCGTCGAGCGGCGCTCACACGTCCAGGTCGATCACCACCGGCACGTGGTCCGACGGCTTGTCCCAGCCGCGCGTGCGCTTGTCGATCGAGGCCGAGACCAGCCGGTCCGCCGCCTGCGGCGAGAGGAGGATGTGGTCGATGAGGATGCCGTTGTCCTTCTGCCAGGACCCGGCCTGGTAGTCCCAGAACGTGTAGTGCCCGGGTTCGCCGTGGCAGGCGCGGAATGCGTCGGTGAGGCCGAGGTTGAGGAGCCGGCGGAACGCCGCCCGCGTTTCCGGCTGGAAGAGCGCATCGTTCACCCAGAACGCCGGATTGCGCGCATCCTCCGGCTCGGGGATGACGTTGAAGTCGCCGCAGAGCGCGAACGTCTCCTCGGCGGCCAGCCGCGCTCTCGCGTAGCGGTGGAGCCGCTCCATCCAGGCGAGCTTGTAGGCGAACTTCTCGCTCCCCGTCGGATTGCCGTTGGGGAGGTAGAGCGACACCACGCGCACCGCCCCGCCTTCGACCGAAAAGACCGCGTCGAGGAAGCGCGCCTGATCGTCTCCGCCATCGCCGGCGAGGCCGCGGGTCACTTCGTCGAAGCGTCGCAGCGACAGCATCGCCACGCCGTTGAAGCTCTTCTGGCCGTGCGTCTCGATGTTGTAGCCGAGATCCTCGAAGGCCTGCCGCGGGAAGCTCTGGTCCTCGATCTTGATCTCCTGGAAGCAGACGACGTCCGGCCTCACTTCCTTCACCCAGGCGATCGCCCCCTCGAGGCGCGCGCGGATGCCGTTGATGTTCCAGGTGGCGATCTTCATCTCGGCTCCTTCCCGCGCTCGCCACCGGCCGCCGGCCTACGAGGCCGGGCGCGCGCTCGGCGACGAGCGGGAGATCGCCAGTTCCTCCTCGTTCATGTCGGCGGACACGTCGGCGAAAAGCGGCGTGCTGAGATAGCGCTCGCCGGTGTCCGGAAGCATGCAGAGGATCGTCGCGCCCTTTTCCGCTTCGGCCGCGATCTTGAGCGCCGCCGCGAACGTCGCCCCCGAGGTGATGCCGACGAAGATGCCCTCCTTGGTCGCCAGATCCCTGGCGCAGCGGATCGCGTCCGGTCCGGGGACCGGCAGGATGCGGTCGATCAGCTTCATGGCGACCGCGTCGCCCGTCAGCTTCGGGATGAAATCCGGCGTCCAGCCCTGCATCGGATGGGGCTTGAAGCTCGGATGGGGTGCGGCAGGAGAGCCGTCCGGCAGCCGGGCCTGCTCGATGCCGGAGCCGAGCAACTGGGCGTCCATCGGCTCGCCGACGATGATCTTGGTCTCGGGCCGCTCCTTCCTCAGGACGCGCCCGACGCCCTTCAGCGTCCCGCCGGTGCCGTAGCCGGTCACCCAGTAGTCGAGCCGTTCGCCGGCGAAGTCGTCGATGATTTCGCGCGCGGTCGTCTTCGAATGGAAATCGGGGTTGGCCTCGTTCTCGAACTGGCGGGTCATGAACCAGCCGTGCGTCTTGGCGAGTTCGATCGTCTTCTTGATCATGCCGACCGCGCGCTCGGCGGCGGGGGTGATGATGACCTTGGCGCCGAGAAAGCGCATCAGCTTCCGCCGCTCGACGCTGAACGGCTCCGCCATGGTCAATACCAGCGGGTAGCCCTTGGCCGCGCAGACCATGGCGAGGCCGATGCCCGTGTTGCCGCTTGTCGCCTCGATCACGGTCTGGCCCGGCTTCAATTCGCCCGACTTCTCGGCCGCCTCGATGACGCCGAGCGCGAGCCGGTCCTTGACCGAGCCGAGCGGGTTGAACGCCTCGACCTTGACGTAGAGATTGACCCCGGCAGGCGCTAGGCGATTGATCTTGACGACCGGGGTGTTGCCAACCGTCTCGAGGATGCTTTGGAACTTGCGGGCCATGTTCTCTCCCCTTGCGGGCGTTTCGTCTTGCCGAGGTATCCGTCAAGGATGCAGCACTTCGCCCTCGCTAACAATCTGTCCGTAGCGGCGGGCACCGTCCCGGGAAGAAGAAGCGGATAGCGCGCGCCGCCTTTCGGCCCGGAAAAGAAGCGCCTTGCCCGTCTCGCTTCGGGAGGGACCGGCGCGGGGAACACCGACCCTTGCGCTGTCACATCGGTCGTGCAACCACCCGGCGCTCGCCCGGGGCCCTGTCATGCAACTGCCTCTCATCGCGCTCTTCTTCGCGGCCTTCGCCGTCGGCACGACCGAGCTGATCATTGCCGGACTGCTGCCCGCGCTTGCCGCGGACCTTGCCGTCGACATCCCGACCGCGGGGCTTCTCATCTCGGGCTATGCGGCCGGCGTGGCGGTGGGCGGCCCGTTCCTGTCGCTCGCCACCGGCCGGATTCCCCGCCGCCCGCTGCTACTCGGGCTGATGGCGGTCTTCATCCTCGGCAACGTGCTCTGCGCGCTTGCCGACAGCTACTGGCTCCTGATGGGCGCGCGGCTGGTGATCGCGGCCAGTCATGGCCTCTTCTTCGGCCTCGCCATGGTCATCGCCACCGGCCTCGTGCCGAAAGGACGGGAGGGGACCGCGGTGTCCCTGGTCGTCGCCGGCATCACCTTCGCCAACGTCGTCGGGGCGCCGGTCGGCACCGCCATCGGCAATGCCTGGGGCTGGCACGCGAGCTTCTGGGCGATTGCCGCGGTCGGCATCGGCGCGACGGCGATGCTCGCGTTCTTCCTGCCGCGGACGGCGCGGAACGAGGCGCCGCCTCAGTCCCGGCTCGGCGACGAGATAA